>DATNPC010000797.1:0-5007 GCA_036703375.1 Allocoleopsis sp. | reverse complement strand
TTCAATCCCTTTCAGGACGGTAGCCCTATCCTATACCAACACCTGTTTTGGTTCTACTCCCACCCCGCCGTTTACGTTATGGCACTACCGGCCTTCGGCATCTTCTCCGAGATTCTCCCCGCCTTTTCCCGCAACCCCCTGTTTGGCTATCGCACCGTTGCATTGGCCTCGTTCGGCATCGCGATAGTCAGCGCCGTTGTTTGGGTACACCACATGTTTGCCAGTGGGACTCCGGGTTGGATGCGGATACTGTTTATGTACACCTCAATGTTTGTTGCCGTGTTCACCGGCATCAAAGTGTTTGCCTGGACAGCTACCGTCTGGAGGGGTCGGTTGCACCTGCAAACACCCATGCTATTTGCTCTGGGTGGAATAGTCATGTTCGTGTTTGCTGGGATTACGGGTGTGATGCTGGCGGCAGTACCGTTTGACCTCCACGTCAATAACACTCACTTTGTCGTCGGTCACTTCCACTATGTGGTCTACAACACGATTACGATGGCGATTTTCGCAGCCATTTACTACTGGTTTCCCAAAATCACTGGGCGGATGTACGCCGAGGGCTGGGGCAAGATTCATTTCTGGTTAACCTTCATCGGTGCCAACATCGCCTTCTTCCCAATGCACCCAGTCGGCTTGCAAGGCATGGTGCGCCGAATTTCCTCCTACGACCCGCAGTACACGACATGGAACATCATCGCCAGTTTAGGTGCGTTCCTGCTCGGGATGTCCACATTACCCTTTATTGCCAATATAGTGGCGTCCTGGCTACAGGGGCCGAAAGCTTCCGACAATCCTTGGCACGCAACTGGACTAGAGTGGATGACCTCATCACCTCCTCCGAAGGAAAACTTTGACGAGATTCCGACTGTTACCTGGCCTCCCTACAACTACGGTAAGGCCAACCCAGAGACGGCGAATGCTGCCGCTCAGGAATAGCCATCGTTTGATAGCAGTCGCCAAGGCAACTCTTGACTCTCGTCAAACACTCAAACCTCGACCAGTCAATCGTTCTTTTCCCTTCTGCCTTTTGCTATATCCTTAGCTGGAGCCTGTCATGACGAGTCCGATTCATTTGGATGAAAGCCCTATCCGTCTTGAACGGTTACGACAATCCCTACCCGAATGGCTAAAGCGATTCCTACCGAGTGGTGGTGGGCAAGCCCATGACCATCATGGCAAAGGCATGTTCGGCTTCACCGTGTTCCTCCTGTCGGAAAGCATCATCTTCATCAGTTTTTTCGTGAGTTATATCGCTCTGCGATTGACCACTGAGCATTGGCTACCACCAGGTATCAAGGGGCCGGAATTATCGACTTCAGTGATTGTCCACTCGGTCGTGCTGCTATCCAGTAGCTTGGTTATCCAATGGGCAGAACGCGCCCTCAAGCGCCGCAAGCTCAACCAATTTCGCTTGCTGTGGCTGCTGACATCAGCGATGGGCGCTTACTTTTTGGTGGGTGAAGTACAAGAATGGCTCGGTCTAGACTTTGGGGTATCCGCAGGGTTGGTCGGCGGAACGTTCTACCTGCTGACGGGCTTTCACGGTCTGCACGTTCTGACTGGCATCATCCTACAGCTACTCATGCTTGCCCGCTCCTTCATTCCAGGTAATTACAAAAAGAGTCACTTCGGCGTGAGTGCGACTACCCTGTTCTGGCATTTCGTTGACGGGATTTGGGTCATCCTGTTTTCGCTTCTCTATCTCTGGCGAGCCTAGAAGCCTTCTCAAGTAGGAGCTTTCTGATGAATTTACTAACTCAACAAGTACCAGCAAGCATTGCACGTTACGTCCTCACGTCTGCTACCTCAGTGCACAAAGATCCACTGATTAACCGAGGCGGAGAAACCATTATTGACATTGGCATTATCCTACTGGCGATTGGGTTAGTGATTGCTGTCAGGATGATTAGCCCCAGAGTAGAACATGCTATTCTTCTCGCTATTTTTCTCACTTTCGCATTAATTGGCTTCTTTCTGATGAGATAGCAAAACTGGTGGTATTGCTCCGATGAGACTGTCTTTTTCTAGAGCCATCAAAGTCAGTTCTCAGGAAGTCATAATCGCACTTTTTAATTTCTATTTTCTTCTTTTTCATAACAGGAGTACAACTATTTTATGAACAGCCCAATTTATCAAACTGTAATCCTCGGAGGAGGCTTTACGGGTCTGTTTACAGCTCTACATCTAGCCCACGAACACTATCCCCGTTCTGTCATTTTGATTGACAAAGAGGAACGCTTCTGCTTCAAGCCGTTACTCTACGAGTATTGTAGTGGAGAGATGGATGCCGAACAGGTTGTGCCGCGTTTTGAGGAATTGCTCCAAGGTAGTGGTGTTATCTTCGTGCAAGATGCGGTGCAATCGATTGACCTCCAGCAACGGGAAGTCAAATTAACGTCGGGAACTGCCTACAACTACAGCAATTTAGTTTTAGGTTTGGGTAGCGTTACAGGATATTTCCACGTTGAGGGGGCGAGAGAAAATGCGTTACCGTTGCGGACACAAGAAGATGCGATCGCAATTGACAAACGATTACGTGACTGCTTGCAACAAGCCATCCAAACCGAAGATTCCGAACAACGTCGCCGATTGCTAACCGCAATTGTAATTGGTGCAGGCCCATCAGGGGTAGAAATGGCAGGCACCTTGGCAGATTTGCTCCCGCATTGGTACGAGGCACTAGGAGGCAATCCTCAAGAAATCCGAGTCGTACTGCTCAATCACGGGAAGGAAATTTTAGAGGGGGATATTAACAATCATTTGCGGGACATCGCCGAGCAGGAATTGAAAAAACGTGCCGTGCCCGTTACGTTTATCTTTGGTGCAGAAGCTACAGCCATTCGTCCAAACGAGATCGAATACAAGCACGAGGACAAAACCAAAACACTGCATGCAGGTACTATCATTTGGACAACTGGGACTAACATCCATCCGTTGATTGAGAACCTGCCAATTTCCAAGGACAAGCGCGACAAGCACCACCGTCCTTTTGTCACTCCCACACTGCAACTGCTGGACTTTCCAGAGGTTTTTGCTGGGGGTGATTGTGCAGCGATTCAGGATAATTCTTTACCACCGACAGCACAGGTAGCCTATCAGCAAGGCGCTGCGATCGCGCATAATCTAAAAGCAATGGCATTAGGACATGAACTCAAACCAGCACGAGTGAACCTACGAGGTACGCTGCTCAAACTCGGCATAGACAATAGCGTAGCTAATATCTTTGACCGCTTTGAAATCACGGGTGAAATTGGTCACTTAATCCGTCAAGGCACCTATCTAGAGCTATTGCCAACTCCAGTTCATGACTTCAAGGTTACTAGTGATTGGCTAAAAGACGAGATTTTCCACCAGCACATGCATTCGGGTGAAGCGATCGAAACAGCCGTCAAAGTTGCTGGAGTGGTTGGTGGAGTTGTAGTCAGTGCGATCGTTGCTAAAAAATTACTCAACGCACTCAGCGATAGCGATCGAGAGCAGAAATCTCAACCGCAGCTTCAAAGAGGTTAACCTCTCCCCCTACCCCTCTCCTACAAGGTGAGGGGTGAAAACCCTGTTGCATCAGTAAAAATTTGTATCGGTGAGAGTAGATATCTAATGTTTCCGTTATGGCTACAAGCGGGATTCTGGGGTTTAGTCGGTGGTTCAGCGCTGTTATTGGGAGCTGCATGTGGTTATTTCGCCCGAATTCCCCAACGTATGATTGCTGCAATTATGGCGTTTGGTGCTGGCGTGTTAATCTCGGCACTCGCATTTGAGTTAATGGATGAGGCTTACCATCGTGGAGGTTTTGACTCAACCGCGATCGGTTTTGTTGGGGGGGCTGCTGTATATACAGCGGCGAATTGGTATCTAGCTCATCAAGGAGCAAGGCACCGCAAGCGTTCTGGTAAGCAGCAACCATCCGAAGATGAGGCTAGTGGGAGTGGACTTGCGATCGCAGTTGGCGCACTCCTCGACGGAATTCCCGAATCTATTGTAATTGGCGTCAGCATGATTGCAGGAGGAGCGGTTAGTTGGGTAACGGTAGCCGCCGTCTTTCTCTCCAATGTTCCGGAAGGACTCTCTAGCGCGGCTGGTATGAAAAAAGCTGGTCGCTCAATTGGCTATATCTTTGGTGTATGGGGAGCGATTGCAATTGTATCGGGTATAGCGGCACTTCTAGGTTATGCTCTTTTCAGCCACTTCTCGGTAGAAATTATTGCCGCGACAACTGCTGTAGCAGCAGGGGCAATTCTCGCCATGTTATCTGACACAATGATTCCCGAAGCCTTCGAGCAAGCGCATGATTTTGCTGGCTTGATTACTGTCTTCGGATTTCTCGCTGCCTTTGTTCTCAGTAAGCTAGGTGGTGGTTAGTGAACTATTCAACAAGAGAAATACAAGTGAGCTAGCTTGGACAACAGTAGTACCTAACCCAAAACCCCATCATTCAACTGTTTCAAAAATAACTGAAGTGCAGCTAGACTACCCTCTAAACCGTTCCAACAATTCCTCGCGGGAAAGGGTAAGTAACAGGCGATTCAATGCCTCTGGAGGCAACTGTAACATCAGTGCGATCGCACCCGACAATTCCTCATCGAGCGAGCCAAATCGCGTTTTCAGAAAGTTTTCTACCTTTTCTCGCCTACCTTCGTGTAATGCATCCTCCCGCCAAGACACATCCCCAAACCAAACTAATAATTCTTCGCGGGAAAGGGTAAGCAGCAAGTGAGTCAAATCTTCTGACGGTAACTGTAACATTAGTGCGATCGCACCCGACAATTCCTCATCAAGTTCACCAAAGCGCACTCTCAGAATGCTTTCCACCATCTGCCGCCGTTCTTCTTGCCTACCTTCTTGCCTGCCTTCCTGTAAAGTTTCTTCCCGCCAACGCTGATAAGCTGGTGATAAGTTCATAAGTAACTCCCTGTCCTCTTCACTTAAATTTTCGCTCCTTACCACATTAATGCGCCAATTAGCCAAAAGCTCTAGAATATTGCCTCTTAGAGGATGCCCCTCTGG
>DATNPC010000796.1:0-8546 GCA_036703375.1 Allocoleopsis sp. | reverse complement strand
GGTTGCCAGAAAGACAGTCGATTGAATCCACCCAAACCCTGGACGCCGCATTGATATTGATTTTTGAGTATGTCATTGAATGAGTAACTCTTGTAGCAGGTACGTTAGGCGCATTTTCAGGTATCTGCTATTTTCTTGAGGAAAAGGTACCCATCGAGGGTACTGCATTTTTGCTGGGGATCGAATTTAACTGAGGTGTCAATTCAGTCTGCATTCGTACCCGATCGCTTTTTATGGTGATTCCAGAAGTTGTGATTATCGCTGTCTACCTCTTCTTAATCCTTTTGTTGGCGTTTCCTCAACCGACGAAGAAGCAGCATCCTGACAAAGAATTAGAAGATGCGATCGCGAAATATCTGACAAACCTTGAAAAAGACTCCAAAGGAAATTAACCTCAAGTGGTGAACCTTGTAGAGACGCGACATGTCGCGTCTCTACATTGCATTGCGCGATCGAATAAACAACAACCAATTACAACGTTTTCAAATACTCAATTAAGGCTTTTTTATCCTCTACAGGCAAATCCGTTCCGTAGAGATGTCCTTGATTGGAATTGGCTGTAACACTCGTGTCGTATTTAAAACCAACTCGTTCCGCTTCTACTCCACTAGAGACAAAGCCAACTTTTTCAGGGTCGTAGACATCGTATCCCCGGTAAAATACTTTGGTTCGATTCTCTGGTTTTTCCAAGAGGTCTTGCAGCGATGGAACAGAACCATTGTGCAAGTAAGGTGCTCTTAACCATAGTCCATCCAACGATACAGATACATAACCGTTAGTCTTGCGAAGGTTGTCGAAGTCGAATTCGTAGCCTTCGGCAAAGTTGTTATACGTATCCGCTGCCTGCTGAGTCCACATATCTAAGCGGTGGCGATCGGTGCCTACCTCTTCAACCGGAATCACGGTTCCTGTTCTTTCGCTACCGAATGCATGACATGTTGCACAGTTAGCGTCGAAAATTTTACTGCCGCGTTCTGCTAAGTTTTGCGCGATCGCAAACGGAAATTTCGGCGGTGGGAGTTCTGTAATAAAGTCTTCTATCCGTTTTAAATCCTCTACAGGCAGTGACTGCTTAGTTGCACCATCACCAATCGCCCCAGTTTGCACAGTTTCAGTCAGCGATGTTTCTAACCCATCCCAATGCAATGCAAATCCTTTGTGCATCTTTTGATTCCAAAGCGGCATCATATCGGAGTTGCCGATCGTGTCATCTTTCGGCAGTTTTAGCGTGTTGAATTTCACGGGGTTGAATGGATCGATGCGACCTCTTCCCCAGTTGGGACGAGAATCCATCCAAGCAAAATCTTCTTTTTGTTGCAGCAGTGCTTTCTTCGTTTGAGGGATGATGAGAAAGCGATACAGTACCTTCTCTAAGGGGGAAAACTCATGGTTATATTTGATTTCATCCATGATGTAGTCAGCAGTAAATCTGGGGTCGCTGGCGCTATCGCTGAGAAATCGGATATAACCTTGAAGGTCAAATTTATTAGAGGGGCCTGCGGCAACAATCGTGGGTTTATCGTCAGGTGTTTTGCGAAATGTAGCCGTGTGGCAAGTCGCGCAATTGATACCGACACGGGGAAAGCCAATGGTTTTTTTAGTAAATCCAACCGGCGTTTCTTTCCCCTCTTCCCAGGTAATACCTAGGGACGTGTAGCCACCCGACCCTGGTAACTTATCGGGAAAGACGCGAGGAAGTACCATCCAAATCCAATAGGGAACACCTTGCGTTGGTTCAGTTCCGATAGAACCATATTTAAATTGTTCCTCAGGCGATTCGTAAGAGAGAGGAACTTCTCGGAACAGGTTATACCAACCCACATAACCGATAATTCCGACTAACAGCACCACAATTAAAACAGCGCTGATGATAAACCTGCCTAATTTTTCCTTCAGTATCGTCACTCTAGTTCTCCTTCCTAAACATTCGAGATGAAATGAACTGACATCAGGCGAAAATTAGGAAAATCCTTTCATCGGTTGTGGGGCAGATGAGTTCTCAGTCCGCATGGCGAGGCTTAAGAGAATTCCCTCGACCACTCCGAAGAAAAGGTCTACAAGGGCGATCGAAAGAAAGCCCAAATCTTGACCGAAGAACAATACTGCACAGATGAAAAAGCTAGCACCACCGCCTCGCGTCACTAATACCGACATCCAAGCCGTTGCCTTGTAGCGATAGGGGTCGATCGCGCCGGGAATATACAAGATACTGATTTCCAACAGAAGCAGTCCAGCCGCACGCACCCAGATAATGGGAAACGGGATGTGCATGTGGAGAAATGACAGCAGCGTCTCGGGAAAAAAGCAGGAGGGAATCACAAAAAACACGACATTAATGACAATGCCAAGCCACGTTACACGACCAAACCAGGTAGCATAAGGGTTCATTCTTTCTCGTCCTCATTACAAAAATTATTGGTAGTGTCTTTTAAAGCTGCTTCATGTACTCGACTAGAGCATCTTTTTCCTCGGAAGAAAGCTCTGTTCCGTACAAGTGACCGCTGTTGCTATTGCCAGGAAGGGTAGTATCGAACTTGAAGAATTGCTTGCCGTTCTCTTCAGCTACATCAGAGACAAAGCCAACATTTTTCGGGTCAAAAACGTCGTACCCTCGGTAGAATTCTTTGGATCTGTCCTCTGGTTTTTCTAACAAGTCTCGCAATGTGGGTACTGAACCATTGTGCAGATAGGGCGCTCGTAACCACACTCCGTCCAGCGGCATATTGGCATAACCATTGGTCTTGCGGAAATTTTTGAATCGCCAGGGATAGCCTGCATAAAGTGTATTTTGATTCGACAGTAGTTCGTAGGTATAGGAATCTAGACGATGTCGATCGGTACCTATTTCTTGAATCGGCGTTACCTTTCCAGTGTACGAACCGCCAAAGGCATGGCAACTCGCACAATTGTTTTGATAAATTCGCTCTCCAGTTGCCGCTAACGTTTGATTGACTGGATACGGATAAGCGGGTGCTTTTAAGTCTAAAAGCCAATCTTCAATGCGCTTGAGTCGATCTATATCGAGCGTGGTTGGGGTGACTCCTGCACCCAGCGCAGCACTTTTGTTGCGTTCCTCAACTGACGTGTTATCGCCATCCCAATGCAGTTGCAAGCCTTGGCGAGGTTTTTGATTCCAAATAGGAGGAAGGTCGGCGATACCAATGATTTCCTTATCGTCCAGTTTTGCCATGGGGAAGTGAAACTGGATGGATTTATAAGGATTAAATGTATCGACTCGTCCCAGTCCCCAATCCGGTTGACGTTCTAAAAAGGAAAGCCGATAACCTTGGGTGATCAAAGCATCTCGGGTTTGGGGAATAGCGAGGTAGCGATAAACTAACTTCTCGATGAAGTTGAGATGACCAATTTTCTCAATTTCTGGAATCATCCGCTTGGGCGTGAATCGCTCATCCAAAGCTGCTGCTGAGAGAAATTGACCGTATTTCTCAAGATCGAGATTATTCGACGGCATGGTCGTGATAATCTGATGTTCGCTAGTCGGCGTATCTCGAACCGTACCTGTATGGCAAACAGCGCAATTCAACCCAACGCGATCGATAAAAACTTTGCGCTTGGAAAAACCGATCGGCATATCTTTGCCGGGTTCGTAAAGAAATCCCAGGGATTGGTAGCCTTTACCGGGGAGTTTATCCGAGAACATTTCCGGTAACACTCGCCAAATCCAATAAGGAATTCCCGTCACAGGTTCGCTACCGATCGAACCATATTTAAAGTGGTCTTCGATATCGGCGTAATCAACCGGATGGTTGGAAATTAACGGCCACAATAAAACGACGGCGACGAGGACAACTCCCGCGATAACAAGCCCAATTCGTTTGAGAAATCCCTTGAGCAGTGAGGGAGATTGAGTTGGTGTTTCTGGTTCGCTCATAACTATTTTTTGCTCTCCATTGCTGTACGATCGCTCAGGTTGAAGGTTTAGAGCGGGTTGACTGTTCTCTGGGTTTGGTTTTGTCGTTTTTCGCTCAAACCCACCGATCCATTTGATACATACAATCATGCGTAAGCCTGTATAATTCGTTCAACCCGCGATCGCTTACCGAGTCGGTTCAAAAACTGACATCACGTCTCGCATCATTTCCTCGTAGTCATCCTCAAAGCGAGAGACTTCATAACAGCCGAGCGGATTTTCAATCACGTTGAGCAGACATTTATTGCAGTAAGTGCAGGGCTTAGGCGCTAAGTCATACCCTTGCTTGAATAAGTCGGCTAAATTGTTGTTGGCAATCAGGGGACGAGCAATCGTGACACCGTCACAAAATCCCTCTTCGATCGCTTTCCGCATATAAGACGCTTGCTGAAATCCACCCGTACATAAAACGGGGATAGTGACGTGCTTTTTAATTTCGCGAGCTTCCCTCAGATTTATTCCTTGATAGGCATTGAGCAGTTTTGCGATCGCGTCATCTTTTACCTTATCTCCGCTAATCGGTTGGGGTGGCAAACTCTTTTTCGTCCGATTCCACAAAAAGGCAAAAATCGGTCTTAACAACCAGTAGCGAAACAACAGATAGTTTCGGAAAGTATGGACACCACTTGAAATCATGGCATCGTAAGTTTTCCGAATAATCTCGAAGGGGAAATCACCAATCGGGTTGAGGGGATGTGGAAACAAACTTCCCGTTGAGACGTGGACTGCATCTGCCCCCGCTTCCTCAGCCCACTGACAAATCTGAATCGACTCTTCCAGGACATTGCCTTTCTTTTCCCAGAAGGTGACAGCATTATTATGGTCGATCGCGCTAATTTTGAACTGTAGGTGGAAATCATTGCCTACCTCTTTGCGGATTGCCCGAATAATATCGAGTAGGAATCGGGCGCGGTTTTCCAACGAACCGCCATACTCATCTTGGCGATCGTTAATTCCGGAACTTAAGAATTGGGTAATTAGATAACCATTGGCGCTGTGCAGTTCTACCCCATCCAATCCCGCCTCCCGCGCCCGTCTAGCGCCATCAGCAAAATCCTGTATGGTATCTTTAATCTCTTCTCTAGTCATTGCCTGACAGGCAAAGCCGTGCAGGGGTTCGGTACTGCTGGTTGAACTGAGGGCTTTGTGTTCTTGGTTTTCAACGCCGCCAATGTCCTGCTGCCGCCCGGAATGGCTCAGTTGTAAGATAAATTTGCAGTCATATTCGTGGACCTTTTCACCAACTTTACGCCAAAAAGGAATCCGCTCGTCGCAAGCGATCGTAGCGTAATTAGGCATAATTCGCCCTCGAACATTCACGGGTACAAATGACGAGATAATTGCCCCCGTTCCACCGCGAGCAAATTTCTCCTCCCAGTTAATCCGGGCTTGGGTGCCGGAACCATCGTAGTTGTCCCATCGTCCGGAGATGCTGGAGCGAAAGATACGGTTCTTAACAGTTAAGTTCCGAAAGGTCAGTGGTTGAAAGATAATATCGTTTTCCATGTTTGATTCAACACCCAGTTGGTAAAGAGGAGTTTAAAAGCAGGAAAAATGAGACATCTCAGTGAATCTAGATGCTCCAGCACTTAGGTAAAAATGCCCTGATAAGTTTTGTGTAGATGACTGAATTTTGATTTGCCGAGGAGGGAAGACTCCGATGGATTTTGGTAGGTCTGAAGGTCGGTATACCTGTTGACACCTACCAGTTTGTCTGGTTAGTTTTTATGAGGAGTCGAAGACATTTTCTAACACAATGCTAATCCAATTGTCCAGAAGTTTCAGTTAAATGTGAAATAGTTTGAGACTTGCTACAATCTGAGGAATGCCCGAGTCTAGTACTCGATAGAGTTCGCACTCAAGCTATATCAGTGCTAGATAGACGGCGAGCAAAGTCAGGTGTGTTGTCTTTCACTACAGCGTTGAGAAGTAATATTTTCTCGCCACACAATTAACGCAACTTAAGGCATTTTAGATTCGGCAACGTGTGAAAAACCATAAATTTCATGGGGGGTTGTCTGCTCGAAAATTGATGGCTGTAAGAACTCAGCGCTTTTGCTAAGTTAAACAGTTGATACAACTAAGACCGGAAGATTTCCGGATTAGACGGGGGATTTCCGGATTAAAAGGTTTCGACAGTGATTTAACATTTTGCGATCGCAATTTTCCCCTGATTAGTTTTGTAGTTTTCTGTGCGAGCTGCATTCGAGTCAGGGACGATTGCTATTTTCTACTTACTCTGTCATACGACAGGAGAGTTTGATGAAGAAGTTACGTTTAGTTTTGACGTGCTGTCTCATGCTGTTGATTCTGGTGCTAGTCATCGGCGGCATTGGCAGTACACCCACAGCACTGGCGAGTGAATCCGAACAAGCGCCAGTCACGGCGACTAGCGAAACGGGTGAAACACCAGTTGCTGCGCCGAGTGAATCGGAGGAATCACCCACGGCTGCATCTAGCGAATCGCCAGAAACGCCCGCTGTAGCCAACGATTATCAGGAAACACCAGCCACTGCTTCTAGCAACTACCAAGAAACCGCAGACTACACCGACAACTGCGACGGCATCGGCTACGTGCCACGAGACCCAACCTTCACGGATGCGGAGCATCGCGGGCGTTGTACTTGGTACTTTTGGACAGGTGGTAACGAGAAGTTCTATCGCACAATGGCGGTCAGAACGGATGGTGCCGTGGACTTACTGAACCTGGTTGACTCGCGCCAACGCGATAATAGGTTTGCTCGCCTCGGTGCCATCAACGACCCTGGATGCGAACAGGCGAAAGGCCCGGATGAATACGGGTTATGGCTCGATACGTGTAAAGACCCGCACTCAGCAGGCGTCATGGGGATGCGGAAGTTCGAGAACCCGAACTTCGACCCAGCGAAATGGGATGCGACCAAGTATGCCGAAGACCCAAAAATTGAGCCGCCCTATCGAATTGGGCTATCCTGCGGTATCTGTCACATCGCGTTTAATCCACTCAAACCACCGAAAGACCCAGAACACCCACTCTGGGAAAACTTGGTCGGGGCATTGGGGAACCAGTACATTGAGGAAGGCAAATTATTCGGTTCTAACCTGAAACCTGATAACTTTGTCTGGCAGGTGATTAATGCTCAACCACCGGGTACCTCCGACACGTCGAGGATTGGAAACGATCACATCAATAACCCAAATGTCATTAATGCCATTTTTAATTTAAGCGATCGCCCCAAGCACGAAGAGGTGATGAACGACGGTTCGACCAAGGCTGTCAATCACATCCTCAAAGATGGTGCAGACTCGATTGGCGTGGCAGGTGCTAGCTTGCGCGTGTACGTCAACATCGGCACTTGCTCGGATTACTGGCTAACTCTACACGAACCCTTACTCGGTAGAACGCCACAACGACCGTTTGATATCAACAAGGCGCGCAAGGAATGCGAAGACTGGCGCAAAACCGAAGCACGCATGGCCGATGCGGAATCCTTCCTTAAAACTGTCAAACCCATGCATCTCAAAAATGCTTCGGGAGGCGAGGCATTGCTGACGAAGGATGAATCGGTTCTAGAACGAGGCAAAGTAATCTTTGCTAATAGCTGCGCCACCTGCCATTCCAGCAAGCAGCCACCCCAAGAAATTGCCGCCGACCCCGATAAAGCAAAACAGTGGTTCCTGGAGTCGGTTAAAAGTCCTGACTTCCTCGACCACAACTTCTTGTCCGACGACAAGCGCTATCCGGTTACCTACCTCGGCACCAATGCCAGCCGTGCGCTAGCAACCAATGCGATGCAAGGACATATCTGGGAGCAGTTCTCGTCGAAGACATACAAAGAACTGCCCTCAGCCGGTAAACTAGAGCTTTACAACCCCTTCAACGAGAAGAAACCCATCGAGTTTGAAGTGCCAGCAGGCGGTCGGGGCTATTACCGCACGCCTTCGCTGATTAGCGTTTGGGCAACAGCCCCCTTACTGCACAACAATTCAGTAGGCGTTTACAACAAAGACACCTCAGTGGAAGGACGTGTCGCGGCTTACGAAGATGCCATGGAAAAACTCCTGTCGCCCGAAAAGCGCGAAGGCAAAATATCGAGGACGACTCAGAAGAGTACCTTAGAGCTTCCCCTCGGCATCAAACTTCCTATTCCTGAAGGCACGCCAGTGAACTTGCTGGCTAACATCAATCTGAGAGAAGCCATTACGCGGCTTGACCTCACCACAGCCTTAAAGGGATTAAAGAACGTGGACTTCTCCGCTGGCCCCAAGGCTAAAGTTGCCAGCGTCCTCCTCCAGGCGAATGAGTCTCCCGATTTCGTTGAGGATAGAGGGCATACATTTGGTTCCGAACTGTCGGATGACGACAAGAAAGCGCTCATTGAGTTCGTGAAGACGTTCTAAGTGAACTTGAGCATCTTGCACTACCCCCCTTGTTAAGGTCAGTTTCAGTTCCTGTTCCCCCCTTACTAAGCTACGGTGTACACGAGAAGTCTTCTCTACTTACGTTTGAGGTTGATAAGCCCCCTAAATCCCCCAATTCTGGGGGACTTTGAACTCCGGTTCCCCCCAGAATTGGGGGGCTAGGGGGGCGAAATGCAGCATTTTGAGGTTGATCAGGAGATGTGTGTACACCGTA
>DATNPC010000795.1:0-6558 GCA_036703375.1 Allocoleopsis sp. | reverse complement strand
GAATAAAACATTTTTCGTCAGCGACATAATGTAGCGAGCACTAGCGCACTCTCCCTGCCAGCTAAAGTCTACATTGAGTCGGGTATGGTGTACATCGTGAATAGCTCGGAAAATGAGGTTAACTGTCGATCCGAGCAAGTTTGATTTGTTAAATTGGGTGCTAACGAGTAAATGGCCTTGGTTAACATCCGTGCGAATATCGTTCAGGCAAAGCTTTTGTCCTCTTAAGTAGGGCTGGTAGTCAACATAATGACAGTGGATTCCCTTTAACTCTACTTGCGCTAGATCGAGGATGAATTGGCGGAAATTCTTAACTACAGAATAAGACGCTTCATAAGCGGGAGCAGCAATATAGTGTTGAGCAATCTCATTGATATTCATTGTTTGGGTACTAGAACCTTGGTAGTAGATGCGACGAGATGCAATCAGAATGAAAAATGCATCCTCCAAGAGGAGTAAGTTGTCAACCTAATTTTGAACTTCCTAAGTACCTCAAGGGGATGAGGGAATCACCGAAAAAAGTGCAAACTTTTGTAAAGACAGCGTGGTTTTTGGGTAGAGTCACGGAGATTTTGGCTACCCAGCGCCGGAGCAGTGAACAGTGAACAGTGAGCAGTGAACAGTGAACAGTGAGCAGTGACCAGTGACCAGTGAATCACCCCGAGGGTCGAGGAGGAACAACCGCGTTAGGAATCAGTAGTCAGGAGTAAATCCAACTGACAATCGGCGAAGCGTAAAATTGATGACTGACGCGATCGCTTCCCGCCCTCTATTCCGAAAATGAGTTCAAGAACAACAATCTTTGCGTTTTTACAGCTAAGATAGCGGCTAGCTACTTAATGTGTCAAAATGTGAAGCGTGTGGGTAACATCATCTCTAACTAACGCTCTAACACCAACTGCTGTAGCCCTGGGAAACTTCGACGGTATCCACCGAGGGCACAGGCAAGTTATTGCGCCAACTTTGCATCAATTTAGGTCTTCTCCAGCGATTGCGGCGGCATCACCGGCAGCGGATTTGCACCACCAACTGGAAAGTTCCAGTTTGCCAAACCTCAAGGAGAATCTTGAGTACAGAGTTGCTACAGAGGCAGAACACGTTTATGCCACAGTGGTGACGTTCAATCCTCATCCGCACGAATTTTTCTCAGGTCAAAGCCGGAAACTACTGACGCCACGAGAAGAAAAGGTACAGCACCTGAGCAGTCTTGGTGTCGAACAGCTCGTTTTATTGCCGTTTGACCGAGAACTCGCTTCGTTGAGTCCGCAGGAATTCGTGGAAAAGATTTTGGTACAGCAGCTGGATGTGAGGTACGTGAGTGTGGGAGAGGATTTTCACTTTGGGCATCGCCGAACTGGAACAGCGGCTGACTTAAAAGCGATCGCATCTTCTTACGGAATTGATGTCCAGATTGTATCCTTGGAAAAATGTCACGGAGAACGCATTAGTAGCTCGCTCATTCGTCAATCTCTCTCATCTGGTGAGATGGCACAAGCGAATCGACTCCTCGGACGCTCTTACACCCTCACGGGAGTAGTGGTAAAAGGGCAACAGTTGGGTCGAACGATTGGCTTCCCCACGGCTAATCTTCAGCTGCCAGAAGAAAAGTTTTTGCCCAAGCATGGCGTGTATAGCGTGCGAGTCTGTAGTTCCTCGTTGGCATCGCTAGCCATTCCCCAGCCTGGGGTGATGAATATCGGACAACGCCCTACTGTCAACGGCACTACTCTAACCGTAGAGGTTCACCTGTTCGATTGGTCTGGAGATTTATATGGGCAGAGCTTGACAGTAAGCTTAGAGCAGTTTTTGCGACCCGAGCAGAAATTTGCGTCCCTAGATGCTCTCAAGTCACAAATCCAGGCCGACTGTGAAGCCGCAAGAGTCTTTTTCGCTCATCACTAAAAAGTATGAATTGTAAATTCTCAAATGGGAAAGCCATTCCACTGAGGCAAGAAGCCCTCACTAAAATTTTTTTAGTGGTCTATGGGAGAGAGGGCATCAAAATTGCCCTCTAACTGCCTGAATGCTTAATCCATCATTGCGGCATTCATAATTCATAATTGAAGGCTAGGCAAGAGCGGGGATGAGGACAATCTACCAGTTATGAGACAACGGATTGAAACGCTGACAGAAAATCTCGGTCGCACTATTGTCGGCAAAACCGATGCGATTCACCTCGTACTCGTTGCACTGCTGGCCGGTGGGCATGCTTTGTTAGAAGATGTTCCTGGCGTTGGCAAAACCTTGTTGGCGAAATCTCTAGCACGTTCGATTGCTGGACGATTTCAGCGGATTCAATGCACGCCCGACTTGTTGCCAACCGATATCACGGGTACCAATATCTGGAATCAACGCACGGGTGAGTTTGAATTTCTCCCCGGCCCCGTGTTTACCAACATCTTACTGGCGGACGAAATCAATCGGGCGACACCTCGCACGCAATCCGCTTTGTTGGAGGTGATGGAAGAAAAACAGGTAACTGTAGATGGTGTCTCGCGTGCCGTACCCAAACCGTTTTTTGTAATTGCCACCCAAAATCCGATTGAGTATCAAGGTACCTTCCCCTTGCCAGAAGCACAAATGGATCGGTTCATTCTGTCTTTGAGCTTGGGCTATCCGACTGAGGAGGAAGAACTCCAGATGTTGGAACGACATCTGGAAGGCTTGGTGGTTTCGGAGTTAGAACCCTGTATTTCTACTGAGGATATTTTGGAGTTACGGCGTCTTTGTGATCGCGTGAAGGTGGAGAAGTCGTTACAACAGTATATTCTTAACTTGGTACGAGCCTCCCGCACCACTGAAGATGTGACGCTGGGAGTCAGCCCTCGCGGTGCTGTCGCCTTACAGCGAACGACTCAGGCATTAGCATTCCTGGAAGGTCGAGATTATGCCATTCCGGATGATGTCAAGTTCTTGGCACCTCACGTCCTAGCCCATCGTCTGATTCCAGCAGGTGGGCGTCGAGCAAAACCGATTGTCGAGCAGTTGCTGCGCTCTGTACCAATTCCCTAAAATTATCTGTTGAAGTATGTCAAGGCGTGTGAGGTCAAGGATTCGAGAGCGACAACCAGGACAGGGGCAATATTATGCCGAACCAAAAGGTCGTCCTAACTTCCGCAAGCGTTCTCCTGCGGTTTTGTTATTGTTGCTTCTGGTTTGGAGTATTTGTCTGGGTTGGGGACTGTCGTTGGTTGCAGGTGCTACTGTTAAACCAGACCTTGTAGCTCAAGCCCCTGCAACGGACATAGGGACGATTGACCCAATTAGCGATCGCTACCAACTGGGGAAAGACGTTTATTTAGAAAACTGTGCTAGCTGCCACATTGCACTACCACCAGAGGTTTTCCCGTCAGAAACGTGGCGTCGGTTACTTTTGGAACCCGAACAGCACTACGGCCAAAAGCTACAACCGATTATTGGCCCATCTCTCGTTTTGATGTGGGAGTACCTGAAGACCTACTCTCGTCCAGAAAAGCCCAACGAAAAGCTTCCGTATCGCCTTGCAGAATCGCGTTTTTTCAAAGCACTCCATCCACGAGTTGAGTTTTCTGGTTCTCCAAAACCGGCTAGTTGTGTGAGTTGTCATCCTGCTACTGCTCAATATAACTTCCGCAGTCTGACTCCAGAGGCAGCGAACTCGCGCTGAGAATTTGACTGTTCTAAAGATTAGGCACGACAGGGACATGGCCATGTCCCTGTCCCGACTCTTTTCCCCATCTTCCTGTTTGCCTATTTGACCAACCTACTGGGACTCGCCAATGAGAGTAAAAGCCGCCCAGTTTTTGGGGTTAGGATGTTGTTTCATGGTTGTCAGCATCGCTTGTCGCAATGCTTGGGCTTTATCAGAGTTGAGTTGGAGATTTTTGTAAAATTCGGTCATTAAGGAGGCTGTTGGTGCATCAGGCACTGACCACAACGAGACTATTACACTAGGGACACCAGAACTAATAAATGAACGAGATAAGCCAATCACACCATCACCAGTAATTCTGCCTCGTCCAGTATCGCAAGCACTCAAGACGACTAATTCTGCATTGAGCTTGATGTCCAGGATTTCTTGGGCCGTGAGTAAACCGTCATCTGAACCTGAAGGGGCAAGAGCAACTGCACTTTTCAATCCCTGGATATCATCGAGTATTCCATGAGTTGCCAGATGGATAATTCGGGCAGAAGGCAGCAACGATAAAATCGCAGTTTTTGTTGCTCGATCGCCGGTTAGTGCTTGAGTATTTAACAGAGGTGCGATCGCTTTTGCTTCTGTTTCTGCACCAGATAAAGGGGGTAATTGTTGCGGTGGTTCCCCAATCTTCAGGGTAGCTTTGGGCATGGTAGGATTACCCACGAGCAGCACGTCTTTGCCTCGCGTCGCTACTTTTTGGCGTTGCTGGTGCGTGAGTTCCAAGACTTGAATAGAGGGGGCGGTAAGGATGGTATGGTTTTCAATGAGGTAGTTGCCGCTGTCATCTTGCAAGGCTGGGAAAGGTACGAGAAATAAAGAACTTTGCGGGATGAAAATTACTCTATCATTCTCTTGTGTGGGTAACAGGTCTGCGATCGGTTGGATTAATAATCCATGTAAACGCTTGAATTGGTCTTGTACTTTTGGTGCATCTAGCCTTGCAGTAACACCAAGCCCTCTGACACCAATTGCATCATGACTGCTGGTAACTAAGTCGGCAAGCGTTGTATTCTCGTTCTGCCACAGGGGTTTTAGGTTGCTGCGACGAAACGTTACTTCACCTGTGGGTTTGATAACCCAGATATAGAGTTCTGATTCTTTGGTTTGTTCTTTGCCTTGAACGTTGAACGTATCAGAAATAATCGAATATTCAACGATGGTTGCGTTTTGCTCTTTGGCAATTTGTTTAATGCGATCGCTATTGGGTGGAGTAATACTGGATTGCTCGTTTGGCTTAGGGGATAATCGCTTTGCCAGTAACTCCACAAAAGCACGCGCCCTTCCTCGTTCGGCAATTTCTAAGGCTTCATTAGGTTGATTCTGAGCAATCAAAATTTCTTGGAGCAGGCGGTAAGTCCGAGCTTGCTTTTCAAAGATTGATACTTTATTGGCATCTTCTAATTGAATTCGCAGATTTTCCCAAATCTCAATGGCCCTGCGTAGGTGTTGTTCGGCTTCTGGGAGATTGCCAGCTTGACGCAGAGCATTAGCTAGATTGTTCAAAGCATTGGCTTCGCCTTCTTTGTCTTCCTGTTGCTGCGCTCTTACCAAACTCTGCTGGTGTAGGTCAATTGCCTTTGCTATGTCGCCAAGAGTTAGGTAAGTATTTCCCAAGCCTGCAAGGACTTCAATTGGGCTAAACTCTTCTGCCTCTTTGTAATATTGAATGGCTTTGGCAGAGTCACCTAAAGATTGGTAAATCCTTGCCAGATTGACTTTATCCTCTGCCACACCAGAACCGTTTTTCTCGGCTTCGTCAATGGCTAAAGCTTGCAAATAATCTTGAATGGCTTCGTCCGATTTGCCTTGAAAATTGTAAGAATTGCCTCGACCTCGTAAAACCTCCGCTTTGCTTTTTGAAACTTGGTTCTGCTCTAAAATTTTTAATGCATCATTGTAATACTGAATCGCTTTGTCATAGTCAGCCAAGGAATTATAAACGCTGCCCAAATTTGAGAGATTCTTCACCAAGATTTTGACGACATTGAATTTCTTGCCAATTTCCAATGCCTGTGAGTAGGATTTAATTGCATTGGTATAGTTGCTCAGGCAATAGTAAGCATTGCCCAATTTTTCGAGCATATAAGCTTCATTTTCATTGTCTGCTATTTTTTGATAAATTTCTAGTGCTTGCTGCCAAGGCTCGAATGCTACGGCACAATTAGGCGCGTAAAATTCTAAACCCGCCAGTGCGTCTGCTTGTACTTTGGGGGAAGAAGGTGGTGCAGATAAACTTAGAGTAGCTTGCTGTTTGCCGGATGTGTTCCAAATGCGGGCTGTGCCGTCATCCGATGCTGTTGCAATTAGCTTGCCATCCGGGCTGAAACTGGCGCTGTTGACATCGTCCTGATGCCCTTTGAGTTCGACAAGCAACTTGCCGGAAGTATCCCACACACGGGCCGTACCGTCACGAGATGCGGTAACAATCCGCTTCCCATCCGGGCTAAAACTCGCACTGAAATAATACTGATAGCCTTTGATTGTTGCGAGCAAGTTGCCAGAAATATCCCACACACGAGTGGTTTTGTCCAAGGATGCAGTGACAATCCACTTGCTATCCGGGCTAAAGCTGGCACTGTTGACACCGTCCTGATGCCCTTTGAGTTCGACGAGCAACTTGCCAGAAGTATCCCACACACGGGCTGTGCCGTCACGAGATGTGGTGACAATCTGCTTACCATCCGGGCTAAAACTCGCACTGTTGACACCGTCCTGATGCCCTCTTAGCTCTACGAGCAATTTACCGGAAGTATCCCACACACGAGCGGTTTTATCCGAAGATGCAGTGACAATCAGCTTACCATCCGAGCTAAAACTGGCACTGTTGACACCGTCCTGATGCCCTCTTAGCTCTACGAGCAAATTACCGGAAGTATCCC
>DATNPC010000794.1:0-2007 GCA_036703375.1 Allocoleopsis sp. | reverse complement strand
CGATATTAAGCCAGGTCGCAGACAAGTCTGGATCACGACCTAACATCTTGCGTTTTTGGCTAAACTCCTTATTAAAAGGATGAACAGCCGCTTCTGTAGAAATCCGCCCAATCAATGTGCGCAGCCAGACTCGGATACTCTCCACCTGCTTCTCCTCAATCTGGAAAAACAAGAAGTTTTGAAAATCCTTATTGAAGCCAGAAAGGATATTTCCCTGTATCTCTTCAACTTTAAGCGTAGGCTCTGTAATAGAACCATTCGTCATTAGCGCGATCTCCTGCTTTTCAAAAACTTTGAACCTGCCTCAAGCATTGGCTGAGGGGCAACAAGATCAGGAAACGCCTCTTCATATCCGCCAGAGCATCTCAGATCCTTAGGGTCAGGCTTTGGATTGCATTTATCCTCCAGCTTAATCTGCGCGGCCAAATAATCTGAGTTGGAATTGCATTTGCAGCAGTGAAACCCGCATCTAAGAACAGGAACACCTTGAGGAATTTGCTGGATCGCAGCACCTGTTAATTTCATAGTGATATGTTTGGCGATCTGACCAGGGTATTGAATAGGTACGCCATCAATCTGAATATCATTAATAGTGAATCCTTTGTCCGCAGGCACTTCAAAAACGGCGCGTAAAATTCTCTTTTGCTTCGTGGCTTGCTCTGGTTCCGGACGAATCACATGCCAGTAATCTTTCTGCTCTAAAGGTTGGCGTTCGCTAGTACCTGGTTTGGGTACTGTCCAACCGCTTGTATCCAGATTATCAATGTAAAGCCCAACAGGATCTGCAAGCGTAACCGAATAGCCTGCAAGGGCAAGTCCATTGACTTGCGAACCGATTGTTGGATCGCTATTACGGTTGGGACCTCCATAACCAGAGCAACAAATTAGTTTAATTACGTCTGTAATGGGATTCCCTTTTGAATCCTGACGCTTGATGGTGCCTCTAGCCGCTAAATCAATCTCTGCCCCAAGTGTGTTTGCAGGCTGCGTAAGATGCACAATTCCTTTCTCTGTATTCCACACGTTATATGGATTGTATTGCCCTTTACGAAAGGCTATAGTCGCTTTACTTTCGTCTTGATATAAATCCTCTTGAAATAGCAGATCTTCGAGTTGGACATTTGGGCTAACGAGGGAATGATATAGCTTGAGAAGCTTATCCTTACTTCCCTTCGCATCTGGAACTTCATAGTCCTTATTGAAATAAAACGGCGCTGGGTAGCCGTCAGCCAACGCTGACCAGTATTCAGGGCCTTCACAAGTGAAAGTCACTCGAAAGAGTTTTCCATCCTGATTTTTTTCAGCATGCCATTCAAGATATTCGTCCTGAGGGCGGAATTTAAACTCAATTTTTTCACCTTTTATGTTCCAGAAAGTGGTACTGGTACTGGTTTGCAATTTCTCAGCTTCTATATAAAAATCATTTTTATGCAAGACCTCTAGAACATTAGGAAACCCCCCCCATGTTATGTCTTTTGTTGTGGGCTTTTTGCTTGAGAATTTTTTTAAGGGATTGTAGTATTGGCTTTTCCCTTCTCCAACCCCTCCTGCAGGTTCTTCATTGCTGTTTCCTTGTTCAACCACGGCAATAGATGAATCCATGCTCTGACTAATAAAATCACTCCAGGCATCCTCTTGATCAGGAATCTCAGAAAACTCAGTTAGCATTGCTGGTGAGGAAAACTTGTCCATGATTTATGACCCCTGTTTTTACAGATATACGTCTTGAAAGGAGAACACACTTTGCCATCTACTCTGAGCAATGTCTTCGCTCTACAAATTCATTAGAATCTACGCCTGACTGAGTTACTGCCTGAGAATACCTGAGTTGTTCTGACTTTAGAGGGATGCTTGACTGACTTTTACTGCGTATCATCCCTGTGGTTTCGTCGGACAAGCAATGCCGCGATCGCTCAGGGTTCGTCAAGGGTGCATTGAACAAGTCAAATTGGCAGTCAGACGTAATGGCTTTCCCAGTCAACGAGCTTTGGCTGAGGATGCCGGACT
>DATNPC010000793.1:0-9838 GCA_036703375.1 Allocoleopsis sp. | reverse complement strand
GTGCTTCAAAAGATGAAAGAGTTAGTATATACGATGATGTAAAAAATCTGTACAAATTAAGATCAACTGCTGTGCATGGTGGAAACAGTGGGAGTAAAATGGATGATATTTTTTTAAGTAGAATACAACAGATATGTGAATCTGCCGTGGTGCATATGACACATTACTCTTGTAAAGAGCCTTGGCAGAATTCAAAAGGTTATCAAAACTTTATAAGGTACATATTGAGAGAATACAGATTTTCTGGGAATTAATTTAGTTGTTATAGGATAGGTTAAGACGCAAACCCTATCATCCATAGTCCTCCATAATCAAAAGCTCGAAGGTTTCGCTAGCGCTCTACCCAATGTACAGGCTTGTGATCCCACTCACCAATGAGCAGTCAAATAGCAAAAAGTTAAAGTTTACCCTCTTGCAAAACGCCAATCTTAGGTAACTCCTTCCACTCTGGCTCAATGGGTGAGTAGCGACAATAGCACACAACAATCTCATCATACTCAGCCGACTCAACCGACTTGAACCGCTCCACTCGGCTCACTTCCCAGTCAGACCAACGAACATGAGTGCTAGCATCCGGGAAGTTTGGATCGACGGACTCTTCAAAGCGGGCAAACTCACGCGGACGATAGCCTGGTTCTGGCAACGCCTTGTCAGAACAATCTAAATACTCAGCCAACATCCGGGTTAAGTGTCCAGCAGGTTGCAACTTGCGTTCCTTCCACCCCTTCGATGAAGCTGATTCAGTTTTGAAGACAATCCATCTCTTCACAAGTTATTTCTCCCTCTCGTGTTTGGGTTCGTAGGGACTAGGCGGGAACTCCGTTTCGCCGTCAAAAACACAATCTACCTCAAGCATTGAATCGCCAGTTTCCTCAATCCTGACAAGGTTCCAGCCGTACTTATCAGCCATGTCCTCACACTTGTCAGGGTCAGTTGCGCCATGCCGTGAGACGTTCTCATCCGGATCGTACCGTGGGCTTCTGGTCATTGGTCATTGATACTTCATTGTAAGTTAGTCTTTACCGCTAAATCTCAACAATGGCAACCAGGTTCTTTCGCGAATCATCCACAATCAACGCTGCCAAAGCTGGACTAGCACACTTAATCAAACGCGCTGTTGTCTAGCCTCTATATGAGGAAGGATGTTGACGAGCTAACCACGTCTTTAAAGTAAAAAAAGTAACACACGCTCACCAGTCATGCCAGAAGGACCAGAAGTCAGACGGTTTGCCGATGCCTTAAATCAGGCACTTGGGGGCAAACCCATCGTGTCACTCTTGGCACGGACAAAGACAGCCAAAGCCTGGGAAAAAGAGCATCCAGGTGTTTTACTCAACAAGCGTATCGAACGAGTCCTCTCACGGGGCAAGCACCTAATCGGCTTAATTGAAGGAAATTACTACTTCCACTCCCACCTGATGATGTGGGGAAGCTGGGCAGTTTTAGACAATCCACCCCAAGAAATAGATCGCCGCGAGCGATCGCGTATTGTCGTACCCGATGCCTGCGCCATTCTCTACTCCGCCCCAATTTTCGATCTAGGCGCAGGCAATCCCTTTGAAATCCTCGAAAACTTACGCAGTCTCGGTACAGATATCCTACCCTATCCAGACGAAAAGCCCTTCGATGCACCTGACTTCCTACAAAAGCTGCTGACTCCCGAACATAGTCAGCGTACCATTGGTGCTGCCCTACTCGATCAACAGATTATCGCCGGAATTGGAAACTACCTGAGAGCCGAAATACTATTTGATTGTCGCCTCGATCCGTGGCGAAAAGTTGCCGATTTGACAGCAGAGGAACTAGAACGCCTAATTCATTCAATACCCTTAATGGCTGAACGCGCTTACACGACAGGCGGCTTCACTGTGTCAGATGAAGCGCGTACACGTTTGCAAAATGACCCCTCCCTCGTCTACACCCCTGGAAGCGAGTACGGCACAAGGCACTACGTTTTTCGCCGCACCAACCTGCCGTGTTTAGTATGTGGCAGCACAATCCGCCAACTTCGTCAAGTCACAAAAGCGGATGAAGAAGGAGAGAAAACCCGAATAATTTACTTTTGCCCTACCTGCCAGGGGACGAACGTAGAGCTGAAAAAAACCAAAAGCAAGCGAAGGGTTGTTGCCACAGGGGAGAAAATTATCGAGGTTCAGGCATGACTAAAAACTCCAAATTGACACGCCAAAGCGTCGAAACTGAAATTAACTTTAATCAAAATCCAGAATTCAATCCTGGAGTCTTAATTGATTTTGCTTCTGTAGCCGAGAACGTTGGAGCAACAACAAAGCGCTTGACAAAAGCATCCTTATTGGGTAGCTATTTTACCTCACTCTCCGCTAACGATTTAGTTCTGGCTGCACGATACTTTTCCGGTTATATATTTCCCTTACGAGACCAGCGTACTATTAATATAGGTGGAGCGGCTTTGCTAACAGCGATCGCCGCCGTAAGCGAACAAGAAAAATCAGCCCTTCAAGAACGATTAGTCAAACTTGGCGACCCTGGTGACGTAACGGAAGAAGCATTTACCAATAATCCCCAGCGTTCACAGTATCAACCCATTCTCACCCTTGATTCCTTATCCAACCAACTCGAACTCTTAGCAGCAACAACAGGAACCAAACGCAAAACCGAACGGGTTATAGAGTTGTTGAAAATGGCAACACCTCTAGAAGCCAAATATATCGTCAAGCTGTTAGCAGGCGATTTGCGGATTGGACTGAAAGAAGGTGCGGTTGAAGATGCGATCGCCCGTCTTTTTCAAACTGATATCTCTAAGGTTCAGTGGGTCAATATGCTCATCGGAGATATTGGCGAAACTGCATTACTAGCAAGGCTAGGAAAACTTGACGAAGCACGAATGCGGCTATTTCACCCGATTAAATTTATGTTGGCAACTCCTGCCGACGATTTAACGGAAGTTGCCAAACAAATGCCTGATGGATTTGTGGTTGAAGACAAATATGATGGGATTCGCGCCCAAGTTCACATTGCCCCTCACCTAAACGAAGACAACTCAATTCTCCACGGCACGGTTCGTAATGGTAAGCGTGTTGCTATTTTCTCCAGGACACTCGATGAAATTACCTCCAGTTTTCCCGATTTAATCGAACCCCTGGCTGCTATCAACTTAGCTTCAAAAGATAGCGATGAAACAGTCGATTTAATTTTAGATGGAGAGATTGTACCCATCCAAGGAGAACGCATTCTCCCCTTTCAAGAACTACAAAAGCGACTGGGACGCAAAAAAGTTTCAGACGAATTACTTGCCGCTGTTCCCGTCGCTTTCATCGCCTACGATGTGTTGTATGCTTTCGGGTGCGTACTGATTAACGAACCTTTCGCCAAACGGCGAAATATTCTTGAATCACTTCACCTCGATAAAATAAGAGTACGCGGAGGACTTTCCCAACAAGTCAGCGATATTTCCGGCTTAGATGCAGAATTCACAGCGGCGAGGGCAAGAGGAAATGAAGGCTTGATGGTAAAAGATTTGAATTCAACCTACAAACCCGGTAGAAGGGGACGCGATTGGTTGAAAATCAAACGCGCAATGGCAACATTGGATGTTGTTGTTACAGCCGCCGAGGTGGGAAATGGCAAACGGCATCGTTTCCTGTCTGACTATACCTTTGCCGTCCGCAAGAGCGAAACCGAGCCAACACTGTTAAATATCGGTAAGGCATATTCAGGGTTAACCGATGCCCAAGTGGCTGAACTTTCCGACTGGTTTCGCGCCCACACCTTGCAAGAATTGGCGCATGGTAAGGTGTGTATCGTGGAACCACGCATTGTTTTAGAAGTGACGTTTGACCGCGTGCAAACATCTTCGCGACACAATAGTGGTTATGCACTGCGGTTTCCTCGCATTGTGCGCGTGCGAAATGATAAACCTCCAGAAGAAATTGATACCCTTGAGACGGTGCGCCGTTTGGCTGCAACGCTGTCTTCTGAATCAGTAACGAAAGATTCGGAAGCATTTGTTGATTCTGCCGCACCATTGGAGAACGCTTCAACTTCCCTTAGCCAGGAGAGCAATGAGGTATCTGATGGTGTTGAATTGGAAAACGATATCCATCAGACACCAACCCTAGAAGCAGCGCGTGATACGTTTAAGGCTTTTGTCGATCGCATTCAACCGGATAAGTCTATCGTTGTGCTGCACGACTCGGATGCTGATGGCGTAACGGCGGGAGTTGTCTTGCGGTTAGCGCTGTCACGCGCTGGGTTTGAGAACGTCAAGCTGGTTGCACCCGATCGCCAACGTAATGCTTGGACACCTGCTAACCGAGAACGAGTCATTGCTGCTGCTCCCGATAGTTTATTCGTTCTCGATTTGGGCAGTCAATCAGAACCCGTGATTGCTGGCGTTCCCACCTGCTTTATCGATCACCACCGCCCTGAAGGGGTTCCGCCCGGTGATACCCTGATTAGTGCCTACACCTGGGAACCCATCCCTAATACGTCACTGCTGGTTTGGGAGTTGTGTTCGTCTCTAACAGATGTATCTGATTTAGACTGGATTGCTGCGATTGGTACAGTTAGCGATTTAGGTGAAAAAGCTCCGTTTGAGATGCTGGCAGTGGCTAAAAGTCGGTACACTGCCAAGTATTTAAAGGAGGCATCTGCTCTGATTAACTCAGCGCGGCGTGCTTCCCAGTACGATCCAGAAGTAGCAGTAAGGGCACTGCTGACTCATGATAGTCCGCGATCGCTAGTTAACTCAGACACAGAAGACGTTGAACAATTACGAATAGCGCGGAAAGAAGTGCAGGCGGCGATGGAACAAGCAAAGAAAGCCGCACCCGTCTTTTCTGGAAATGTCGCCTTGGTGCGGATTAACTCACCGTGTCAAATCCATCCACTGATTGCCCAAAGCTGGCGCACTCGATTGCCCAAGTATATCGTCATGGTTGCCAATGAGGGATATATTCCTGGGCGCGTCAACTTCAGCGTAAGAACTGCGTCGGGAATCAATGTGCTGGATTTTTTGAAAAACGTGGACTTGTCGCCAGGAGAGGGAAGCTACGGTCACGGACATGATAGTGCATCTGGGGGCAGCTTGCCTGTGGAGCGATGGAATGAGTTGCTAAGTTCCCTTGGGTTTGAGACTAATCAGTAGAGAGAGGGTGAAAAAAAGAGCGATCGCTCTAACTTAATGCAAGCGGCTGCGGCAATTCCATAGCCTTTTATTAGATATGTGCAAAAATTTTATCACCGTTGCTGAATCAATACTCGTAATGAAAACCAAGCAACAGCAGCAAGGGGAAGCGTCACACTGATACCAATAGCAGCCCCTTTCAATCGTTGTATCCAGAGCTGATTCGTTTTAATACCAAAGACTATCACGACAGTGTTTGTCCATTCTTCTACTTGATTAGGGGAACTAGTAGGAACCAGGAACATAATCAAAGTGAAAAGCGCCATAAACAACGTTAAAAATGCCGCTCCACCACCAACAACCACCAGAATGGCTCTTTTGAGTAAAAGAAGTATTTCTTCCATAGCTGCTCATCCTCTTATCCAAACCCCTTGCCAGAACCCATCAGGAACCTTTCTGATTTTCAGAGCGAAAGCGTCCAGAAACGAAGTCGCGTTGTTTGATATGTTTGGTTTTGCGCCCAGTTACGCGCTCGCGCCACATCTTGAAACTTGACGCTTTCATTTCTCGCCGCATTAGAGCAATGACTTGTTTTTCCTGAAGACCAAACTGTTGTTCAATTGCCTCAAAGGGTGTACGGTCTTCCCATGCCATCTCAATAATGCGATCAATGGTTTCAGAATCGAGGTCGGGGAGATTCATTGCAGTGGAGTCAGAAATACTGTTGAGTACATACTCATACCCTAACGTATCGAATTCAGGAGTCGTCAACCAACTTCGGGTGTAACATCATCTTTTTGGGCTACCAGGCGTGCAAACCTATCCTCTCCAGTAGCAGGGTTTACGATTAGGCTTGGAGACTGCCTCTGTTCCACTAAGAGATACTATATGGACGAGAATGAACAACAGTTGATCGATTCATGGAAGAACAATGCTTCCTCCTGGACACGGGTGATTCGTAATCAGCAAATTGAAAGCCGGGTTCTTGTCACAAACTCAGCAATATTGGAAACAGTAATTGAGCTTAACCCGAAAACGTTCTTGGATGTGGGATGCGGTGAAGGGTGGTTGTGTCGTGAACTCTTTTCCAAGGGAATTGATGGGTGGGGAGCCGATGCCTCTGCGGAACTCATTGAGGTAGCGCGGCAGGAGGGTGATACGAGATTTCTTGTATCTTTATACTCCGACTTGACTTCGCATAAATTCGGTGATACAGTTCATTTTTCTTGCCTTATTTGTAACTTCTCGATTCTTGGACAACAGGATGTTGCTTACATTGCCTCTGCTGGTCATAGTCTGTTAGAAGAGCAAGGCAAAATCATCGTCCAAACACTTCACCCGATAATCGCCTGTGGCGATGCTGCCTACACTTCAGGATGGCGGGAAACTGCGTGGCATTTAATCGGAAATGAGATGTTTCATCCTGCTCCCTGGTATTTCCGAACCGTTGAATCATGGATAGAGGAGTTCCATGCCCGGAATTACCGATTACTGAAATTACGAGAGCCGTGCCATCCAGTAACCAACAAACCTGTCTCAATCATTTTTGTTTTTGAGCGACAGTAACGTCATTAAATACTGCGAGATACTCCCATTAGAGAGTTTTCAATATTAGTCAGGTATGTATATCTTGCACTCGCCATAATCCTAAGCTCTTATCTTGGAATTGACCGCCGCCCTCACTGCATTGCTCATTGAGAATTTGTAACGGTTTGGGAAAGTTAAATGGTGGCTTTTCAAGGTTTAATAAGCGCCAATCACCCGTTGTAATATCCTCATTTTCCTCAGAGTCGGGAAAAGTAGTTGTAAGCAGGTAAGCGATACCACTTCTTTTGATATTATCGAGAGTGCGGTGGATATCTGCAAAAGAAAAATGCACGAGGCAATCTCGGCATAACAAAACCTTTGCTGTCGGTAGCGGCTCGACGGTCAAGTCCAGTGTTATAAACTTACGATGCTGGCTGCCGTACCGTTTTTGATTTTCAGCAATCAGCTCGGTGATAATGTCTGCACCGATATAGAGTAAAACGGGTAAGTTGACAAACTGCATCCAACTGAAGTCTCCGCAAGGCACATCGAGTAACACATCTACCTGTAATGCCTCCAGTAAAGTTGGCAGTTCAACCTCAAGTTGTTGGACTTGGTTTCTACTCACGCCTTCACCTGAGACGGAATCTGTCCCTCTCCAATGGTTAGTTTCATAGATATGGCGAAAGGTATCGCCCAGCGAAAATGTTATGCCATTGCTTGCCCGTTTCTCGAAGTAGTAAGGGTCGAACGGGACGTTATCTCGCCGCTTTCAACTCCTTGGCAAAATTTCGGGCATGGCGACAAGTCCGCTCAATTAAGTCTGCCAATCCAGAGCGACCGAGCGATCGCAAGACGACCCAAACTGATAACAACATCCAGGAAAATTTCCCTGGATGTTGGCTCTCCCGTACTTAGAATGAGAAACCCCCTTAAACTAAACATCACGTAGGTTAGTTACCAGGACACAACTTAACTTGGGCAGGTAATCCCATGACGCAAACAGCAAAAAAAATCCTCGTGATTGGCGGCGGCATTGGAGGTGCGGCAACAGCACTTGCCCTTCACCGTGCTGGATTTGAACCTATCCTTTACGAGCGAACCGAAACGTTGCGAGAAGTGGGTGCTGGAATTGCACTTTGGGCGAATGCTACCCATGTTCTGAAACAGTTAGGCGTGTTGGACGAGGCGTTACGTGTGGGCGATGTGGTGACGAACTATCAGTTCTTATCCCAGACGGGCAAAGAATTGGTGAACCTACGTGTCTCACGCCATGAAGTGCCAGCCATCGGCATCCATCGAGCTGATTTACAGGCACTCCTGTGGCAGAAACTGCCAAGTAAGCAGTCTATTTTGGGTCAGGCGTTTGAGCAGTTTGAACAAGTTGGAACCCAAGTTCGCGCCCATTTTACTGGAGGGCTAGTAGACGAGGGCGATGCGCTGATTGGAGCTGATGGACTTCGTTCGCGGGTGCGAGTTCAACTTTTTGGTGACGCTCAACCGATTTATCGGGAAATGAAAGCGTATCGGGCGCTGACTCCTTATATTCCTGACACTTACAAACCGGGTTACATCTGTGAATGCATCGGTTCCGGCAAAGCCTTTGGATTTCTGACAATCGGCAAAGGGCGGATGTATTGGTATGCAGCATCCAAAGCCTCACAAGGACAACCCGACGCACCTGTCGGACGCAAACGAGAGCTTCAGGAAATGTTTACAGATTGGCCCGAACCGATTCCCGAGCTGATTGCTGCCACTGATGAAGCCAGCATTCTTAAAAACGATCTGTGCGATCGCGTTCCTATTAAACAATGGGGTCAGCAAAACATCACATTGCTAGGGGATGCCGCCCACCCAACCCTACCAACGATGGGACAGGGAGCTTGTATGGCACTTGAAGATGCTCTAGTTGTTACTAAATGTTTGCTAGAACAGCGTCATCCCACAGAGGCTTTCCGTCAATACGAATCTCTACGGCTGGAAAGAACCAAAAAGATTGTCCAACAATCCTTGGCGATCGGCAAATCATTTCAAATCGAAAATCGTGTTTTTATCACTCTGCGAAATACCTTGATGAAGCTGTTGGCACAACAGTTTGATAAAGACTACAAAGCCCTCCACGCTTACAGAGCCTAGCTGGGAACTAGACAATATTTTGAAGATTGCCTCGTGCTAGTTAGCGACAGCAGACATCAATTCCCTGCACCAGCGCTGATTTCAGATCGGTTTCCACCAGTCGATTTACCGTTTCTAATCCCTCAGAATCATGCAGAATAAAGCGAGCGATCGCTTTGACAACGCCAACATATGGAGCATAATGATAAATCGTCTCGCTACGAGCTTGACGACCATTATCAAACATCCAGTGAGTTCCGCCCTCAACACGCAAACATTGCCCAAAGGAGCCTGCTGTCACCTGTACGTCTTCAATATCAGCGATCGTTTGCCAAACTGTGAATTTTCCAGGACTGGTTGAGCCATCCTGAAAGTACCGTGTGAAACTTGTTGTGCTGTTTACTTGTGTACCAATTTCGAGCGGATCGGGAAACCAGAGGATGGGGCGATCGAACTCTACATAGGATTGACCATCTGAAAACTCTTCCCGCAGATAGTACAACCCTTTCAAAGGCAGGTAGCACAAAACTTTAGCTGCATTCGTCGCATCAAAATGTCGAACAGTGTCTCCGATGGGTAAAGAAGGTCCGGCTTCAATGCGAGCAATATAATCCAATCCCCAACGTGACGGTGCCGTATAGTGCCACTTTGAGCCAAGTGAGAGCGGATAGTAAGTGGCTAGGGGGTAAACTCCTGTCGTCATGTTTGCAATGCAGGTAGAGAGGCAACCTGTTTGACCTACCTTAACAGAGACTCCAATATTCGGCTTCTGCCCTTGGATAGCAAGGTTATCTCTGCGGGAGACTATTCCAAAAGTGAGGTAGGTTGCCAACTCGAACTAGCCTTAAACTCATGTCGGAGAAAGTCAATAAAGCATTTAACCTTCGCCGACTGAAAGCGTCCTCGACGGTAAACGACCTGAATCGGTATTGGCTCAGGTTCGTATTCTTTCAGGATGATTTTGACCGATTGATTTTGGAGTTCATCACTAAACGACCAGATTGGGGATGTGCCAATGCCAATGTTTGCCAACACGGCTTCACGAAGCGCCATCGAGTTATTGACTTGCAGATTTCCATTTACCGTTACCGT
>DATNPC010000792.1:0-5196 GCA_036703375.1 Allocoleopsis sp. | reverse complement strand
CCTGTCAATGTTGGTATGAAGATAGGCTTCGTTCGCATCATTGCTAGATTTTATGTCTACCAAACCAGTTATATCTTGGATGCGCTTGTACCACTCCATTAACCCATTTGGATCAACTGGTGTAGACTTCCAGTCTGCGATGATAGCTCGCTCCCCATGAAGTCTAAAATTGTCCAGTCCAGGTGGAGTTAGAAAAATAGCTGATTCATCGGTTGTTTTGACCCATTGATATAATTCCGATTCGGTTTTTCCAGGATGACCGTTCAGCAGAGTAGAACGATCGTAAAATGGAGACCTAAATTCATAGGCTAAGATTAATGACAACATTCCAATGCAGACTACGTTAATAGCTGTTTTGGTCAGATAAACAGGGTTGATTCTTGCAGCAATGTAGTTTCTTAAAAACAGCACACCGCAACAACATAAGATTCCAGCTAGAAGCAGAGTTTTACTTGAGCTTAAACCATACTTATACCAATACCATCGCAAGATAAACAGATACCCCAACAATAAGAGAAACAGGATTGTCACTAAACGGACCCCTGATTCTGCCTTTTCTGAAAATGCGTGGCTAACAATACCTGCAACGAAGAGCATTTGTGATAACAGGACGCTGAATGGTGCCATTCTCCAAACAAACAGCTTTGACACGATGGGTATGAAGACTGCCGTGGTGAGTAATGTAGAGATAATTACTAGGCTTAATAACGCACTATATAGCCCGACCAATCGTCGTTTCAGACCATTCTCTATAGTGATTAGCTGTAGACCCGCCAATCCCAGTATTGACCAGCCTGCAAATAATATAAAATCAACCATGTAGTAGCTTGGAACATAATGATGTGGTGATCGGATGAACTGAAATATATAGGTTGCTTTTTCCGCATTTTCAGAAGACATCATGCTTGATAAGAACGGCAGATCCATGGCAAGAACAAAAACCATGGGCCCAAACTGCATGGCAACTCGCCTCATTATGTCTTCAACACCTAAAAGAACATGAGCTATACCTAAATAAACAAAGCCCAGAATCAAAAAGTTTGTATGCATATAGCCGGCAACCGCGATGCTTGCACCAGAAATGAAATAATGGCCTCGAAGAAAGAAGAGGAATCCAACAAGAGACAAACTGCTCCCAAACGAAGAGGGTTCTAGCATAGTTGAGAAGATACGGCTGTTTGCCACACTATGGGTCTGTTCTAAAATCACAAAAAACAGCACAATCACAAATGACATAAATGCGTATTTATTGGTTGTTAGACTAATAATCTTATATATGGCCACAAGCGCTATAATCCTAAGGATCACTTCGATAGCTGTTAAGCTAATATCTATCGGTAAGCCAAGATAGTTAACGAAAATCAAAACATATGAAAATTTGTCATGATAATGGTGTGTGCTGTGGGCAAACCAATCGCTGGAGAGAAAGTCAGGTTTTATCTGAGTTAGTCCATGAATTAGATACGTATTTTGATTGCTGTTCCCATAACTTAGGCCAATCACTATTGAAGTGAGCACGATAAATAATAAAAGGGCTAAAGTTTTCAGATAATTCGAGTTCATGCTCTAAATACCAGGTATTTCGCAATGACAAAGTTGATGGCTGTACTAACTGCCATTACGCACACCCAAATTAAGGTGATATTCCAATCAAGATTGCCTTTTGCGATATCTAAGGCAAATGCACTTATTAAAAGCAACATGAGCTGTAGAGCCAAAAATGGGGGAAAAGATGCCCACCCCCTTGGCTTTTCAGAAAAGGTCCATCTCTTGTTCCAAATGAAGCTCCATATAATGCCTGCGGCATAGCTTAAGCATTGAGAATAAAAGGCATCTCCAGCTAATAACGCATTGTATAAAACCAAGAAAACTGTGTAGCTAATAACTGTGTTCGATGCACCAATAATAATAAACTTAACTAAGTCTATGCCAAATCCTTTGTTGTTCATCTTTTCGAGCAGTTAATTCTTGTATGATAAATCTAGGTCGATTTTGGAGGGCAATATGAATTCTCGCTAAGTAGATGCCTAAGATGCCCAGCATAATAAACAACACTCCAAATAAAAAGGAGGTAATGGCCACGGTAGATGCCCAACCTGGAACGGTATCACCAATTAATGCTTTGTGTATTACGTATATAATTTCCAAGAACGCTAATATGCTGGTAATGACGCCTAGCCATATCCCAAGCACTAAAGGTTTTGTAGAAAATGAAATTATGGAGCCTTTCGCAAAGGCGATCATTTTAGATAAAGAATATTTGGAAACCCCATCATGCCTTTTGCTTGCTGCATATGGGATGGTGACTGACGGAAAGCCCAACCATTCAACGGCGCCACGCAAAAAGAGATCGACATCTTTTAGCTGAAGAAGTTGCTCCAGAACGCTTCTGTCTAACAAGCGAAAGTCTGATGTTCCGGGGGTCACCGGCACATCAGTCAAAAAAGAAAATAATTTGTAAAACAAGAAGGAGCTTTTTCTCTTAAATAACGATGCGACTTCGGTATCATTCCTATGAGTATTGACAACTAAATATCCTTCTTTATGCTTTTTCATCATTTCCTGTATGAGGGATGGGGGGTGTTGTAGATCACCATCCATTGAGATAATAACCTGTCCCTTCGCACAAGTTAGTCCGGCAAGCAAAGCGTGTTGATGTCCAAAGTTCCTCGCTAATTTTATGCCTTTGACCCTAACTGATGATTGCTTTATTTTTATCCATGTTTCGTCATTACTGCCATCATCAACCAAGAGAATTTCATAACTTAAGTTGAGAGGCTGAAGATTGTCCTCCAGGGTGCGCACTAACAAATCAACATTTCCTTCTTCATTGAACAAAGGAATAACAATCGATAAATATGTTTTGTTTGAGGTTGAATCATTCATTTGACTCTTCACTCCTCCTTCGTAGTGGCGAGGAATGCGCTTAAAGGTGGCGCCTAATTAATGCATTGGCTCGACTTTTGATGGATGCGCCGGTCGGATCCGGAACCTTCCTGAATTACTAATTAATTACGCACACGAACCAGGGACTCAGAGGGTATGTGATAGGAGTTTTGTAATTCGCGCCTCGTGGTTCGAGGTTCGTGCTCGATTGACGGGGTAGGCTCCCCGAGCTATGTCATGAAGGCATGGTTTCCTAGATGTCGTCTGAGACCATCCATATGGTTAAATCACTCTAGCGGCTCGATGTATGGCAGTATGAATTATTTTTCACATCCAGTTACTAGGAAAAGCCATAGTCTCTCAGCCTCGCACAAACGCAGCGGAGATCGTGTGAAGCTGAAACAAACGGAGGAGCCCAATTTCTCGGTCAAATCGGGATGGAAGTCGCAAAAGGTGTATACCCCAATGCCAGTTCCCAATACCAAGTATATGTCATGCTTGAGCCATGAGGGGGTGAGTATCGGAAACGCAGAAAGCTGTTAATGCCGCGGTGGAGAGTCTGACCTGCCCCCGATTTCACAGACACCTGTATAAGGAGGAGCGTGATGAAATCGGGGGAACGAATGACCACTACGACACGACGGCGATACACGGACGAATTGAAAGCGGAAGCGGTCCGGGTGGGACGCGACTCGGCACGGCCTGTTGCTCAAGGAGCCCGGGGCCTCGGCATCGCCGACCCTCTGCTGTACCGCTGGCGAGTGGAGCAACGCCAGGCGGCCTCTCAGGACTATACACTCGAGCGAGGGCGCACGGAACAGGAAGCGCTCGTGCGGCTGAGGCGGGAACACGTGACGCTGAAATAGTAGCGGGATTTTTTCAAACGTGTGGAGGCGTTCTTCGCGGAAGGAGTCTCACTAAGATATCGTGCGATCCATGAGCACCACCGTCGCTATCCAATTCGGCTGATGTGCCGAGCGCTCGCCGTGTCACCGGCCGAATATTATGCCTGGCGAGTGCGGCCCGCGAGCCAGTAGGGCGCGGCCAACCGCGCGCTCCCCACGGATATCCAGATGATCCACCAGGAAAGTCGCCAAACCTACGGGAGTCCGCGCATCGGTACGCGCGCGTGCGACGCGGGCAGCGGGTCGGCGAACAGCGCGTGGCCCGGCTGATGCGCTAGGACGGCATTCGGGCCAAGACCATGAACAAGTGGCGTGCCACCATCCAGTCCCAGCATCGGTTCCCCCGTAGCCACAGACACCCTGCATCGTGTGTGTACGGTTGCGGTGCGACTCGAGTATGGGACGAAAAGATCACCTACGTCTGGACCGTGGAGGCTGGCTCTACCTTGCTGTCCTATTGGATCTCTACTCCTCCCGCCGTGTGGTTGGCTGGGCGATGAGCATGGCTTGACCGTCGATTTGGCTGAGCGGGTCCTGACGATGGCGGCGAACCGGCTTCCTTTGCCAAGGTTTCTGCACCACTCGGCCCGCGGCAGCCAGTATGCGGACACGAGGGACCAGCGGTTATTCGATGTGCACGGTCTCCGAATCCATCGAGGCGTTCTCCAATCGGCAGCGACGGCACTCTACCCTCGGCTATGATTTCCAGCTAAGTACGAAGTGAGGACGGCTGTAGCTTAACCCGGTGTCCACGGAGTTGGGGAGGGTCAGTCTTGATCTTCACCGAGTAAGGTACATAGGTCCTTTATCTTTTGGGACAGTATATTAGCTTCGCACTCACGGAGCGCTCCCACAGTGAGAAGCTCTTTGCTATTCGAGATATATTCATGGATACCTTGTAAATTATCACCCAACTCTTCATCAATCCTTTCAATAGCTGTGCTTTGCGTGCCACAGGGAAACTCGGGTTCCTGCATGTTCATAGTCATCTTTCTTCCTCTCTATACCTAATACCTATGCTCTCCTTTCCCATACGAACAAGCAACGGGGGATCTCCCTAACCGATGAATGGACTTTTCCCAGTGCTAATCGCGATAGAAACTTTGAAGAAAGCGTTCTCTCTTTATATGTGTGATGACGTCTCCCCGGAAAATGACGACACCTTAAAACTCGAGTACGATGGCGGCTTCGGTGGCCCTCGACGAACGGAGTGGATCGATGAAGCGGTCACGATTCTACGAAGAGCAGATCGTCTATGCCATCCGGCAAGCTGAGAGTGGCACCCCGATCAGCGACCTCTGTCGGCAGCTCGGCATTGCCGAGCAAACCTTTTACGCCTGGAAAAAGAAGTATGCGCATCTCGGCGTCAGCGAACTTCGTCGGCTGCGCCAACTCGAGGAATAAA
>DATNPC010000791.1:0-5428 GCA_036703375.1 Allocoleopsis sp. | reverse complement strand
GCAAGCTAGAACATCTTACGGCCAATTGCTGCGCTACGAGCTTGCTCCCTATAGAGAAGTGCGATCGCTTCTGTACCGGCACGCACAGCCATGCGCCTCTACAAGTGTTCAATGATGGCAACAGCGCCAAAAATGAGAAATAATACACCACCGACGGCAGTCACTACGCGTTCGGAAATTCGACCTGCAATCAAACGTCCGCCAATAACCGCGATCGCCGTACAAATCCCATGTCCTAAAATAGCTCCAGTTGTCACGCCAACAGGTTGATACGAGGCGGCTAAGGCAATTGTACTAATTTGAGTGCGATCGCCCCATTCTGCGATAAACGTCATCACAAACGCTTGGAGCCAAATCGCGAGTTGGGGAAAGTCCGAGAACACTTTCGCCCACCGAGGAACTGTTCCTCCTTCATTTTGCTTCTCGACCTCAGCCGCCGCTTCTTTTGCTCCTGCATTTTCCGATTTTGCAGGCATGCGACTGGCATCGTAAATAAGTTTTAGCCCAAAACCGAGAAATAGAGCGATTTCACCAAAATCGATATATTTTTTGGGAAGCAATGACACGACCTGCCCTAGCATGACAGAGAGTAACGTCATCGCTGCCAAAGCTGCCAAGACGCCAAGAAACACCAGTCGTCGAGAATGGCGCATCGCGAGGATGACAGCGATAAAGAAAGTCTTGTCGCCTAACTCGGAAATTGTAATCAGTAAAAGACCGGCGGTAAAAGCAGCTAACACCTTTTCAAGCTCCTCTCAATTTCTATCGTCTTGGATGGAGCTTGATGAGACGCATAAGACTACACCAAGCTCACATCTGATGTGAACTCAGTGAAAGTCTCGCTCCCAAGTTGGTTTTACTTTAGCCTAAACCGAAGTTTTAGACTAAATAAAAGTTTCAAAACTTGTCATCTGAACCAGGCTCATCGCCAGTATGTTGATTCAGATGTCCTGGTCGCTTAGCTGCCAGGAGCTACTCCCTTTCAACACTATTTTTTATACCATAAATTAAGACCCAAAGGAAGAGAAAAGGCAACTAACATTTTCTCGTTTTGAACTTTCGTAGGCTTTAGGTTGTGATTCATTTTTAATTCAATTTCACCTCATATTTATTTCACGATCGCTTCATTATTAATTCATTTTTTAAACTGAATCATCAAAGATGCATCTAAATTAGTGAGTCTTAATCTCGCCGTCCCCTGCCTTCTTGCACTAGCCATGAGAAGCCCGGTTCAATTTTCACCTCACCTATCCTTAGGTAGAAATGGGATCGATCCGTAAGGAGGAGGGGATTGCTGAAAAAGCTCGATAGTCTGGAAGCTGTTCGCATTATTCGCATTAAACGATGCGTTCCATTAGATTCCCAGCTCTTGCGTATGCGGGATTGGGAGCTTTTTTCAGATCTTGAATGGATGGGATGCGATCGCACGAACGAATCTCGATCGATCTTAATTGGTGAGCGACGTGAGGAGTCTTTGAACCTACCAAACCGTAATGCAAGGAGAAACAGCAATGATTCCACCTGCCTCAGTTCGACAAAAATGGTCGCTCCTCGCGATCGCAGCTCTATTCCCTGTCACCCTAATGGGTGTTACGCTTCCCGAGCAAACGGCTCAAGCCCGACAAAAATCCTCTATACATGAGTCAGCGACTCTACCGGATGGCGTTTACCTCTACGGTAGTTCTCCTGTGCCCAATCAACTTGCCCATAACTATGTCGTGTTTGAACGTCATAAGGGAAAAGTAGTCGGTGCATTCTACTCGCCCCAATCTGAGTTCACCTGTTTTGCTGGAAACCTCCAGGGGACTCGATTAAACGTGGAGGCAATGGTACCGGAAGAACCCACAACCCAAGCAGTCAGGGCGCAATTGGCCTCTTTGTATCCACTCCAGCGCGTTAGTACCAACGATCGACGAATGCTGACTGCTTGTAAACAACAGACGATCGCTCTGGTGAGCCGTCAATAAAAAGCCTTCTCTACGATCGCGGTAATCGCTCCATGCGTTGTGCTAACCATAGCAACAGGTGAATCGCCAGTAGGTAAAAGGAAGCAACAACAATAATTGTGGGAGGGGCTGTATTGAGCATAGGGGGAAAGGAAGGCTGCACTAATACCAGAAGGGGATGACTCCTAGGGAAAGGCAGTCCGAAAGACGAATAGGCAATTCAGATTGCCCCAAGGCTACTTTCCCTGGAGAGGTCAAATCGGGTATGACTGAGACTAGTGAGAGTTAATCATTTTTTAATATTTTCTCTATCTGCCCAAAGATAGACAAGCGTACTTCCAAGGATAGACATCGCAAAAAATTCGGTCTTAAGAGGGGTGTAGGGTGTAACCGGCTCCTCCTAAACTGACTGCTGTCCAGCCTTTTGTTATGAGGACTCGGCGACAGTCGCATGTTTAGACCAATCCGACTGCTGCGCTACGGGGTGGCTGTCGTTTCGGTTGCTCTAGCGCTTGTGCTGACTCTGCTGCTGCAATCCCTATTGGCTCCCACGGTACTGCCGTTATTTTTTCTGGCGGTCACGTTTAGCGCCTGGTATGGCGGGCGGGGGGGAGGTTTTGTTGCAACCCTTCTCTCTGTGCTAGCAACTCGGTATTTTCTGCTGCCTCCATTGCATTCGTTTTTTCCGATGCCAGGTGCGGCAATCGTCGAACTCGTGGTCTTCAGCTTGGTTACGCTACTGATCGGTATGCTGGAGATTGACTTGCGGGTTGTTCAGCGTCGGAGTCGAAATCACCTGGAAGAACTAGAACAAACAGCAGCAACACTAAGAGAGAGTGATGCCCGCTTCCATGCGGCGGCGGACAGCAGTTTTGATGCCATCTACATTCTCAAGAGCGTGCGGGACAAAACCGGAGAGCTGGTTGATTTTCAGTTTGTTGACCTGAACGAGCATGGAGCCAAACTGATTTCCTTAACCAAAGCAGATGCGATCGGTCAAAACCTATGCGAGTTACTGCCGATTAACCGAACTCAGGGATTTTTTGAGAAATACAAGCAAGTGGTTGAAACGGGAATTCCCTTGGTGGAGGAGTTTCCCAGTCATACGATGCCCGGAGTCACGGCATCCTGGCTGCACCATCAAGTCGTACCCTTAGGCGATGGCATTACCATTACCACTCGCGACATCACCGAACGCAAGCAGGCAGAGGAGGCACTGCGAGCCAGTGAAGCCCTCTACCGCACGCTGGCAGAAGCGATGCCTCAACTGGTGTGGACGCAGAACGCCCAAGGCAAGATAGACTACGCTAATCGGCAATGGCAGCAAGCATTGGGTGTAACCTTAGAGGAGGTCGATCGCGACGGATGGGCACATCTGGTTCATCCCGATGACTTGCCCAAACTCCTGGCAAAAGAAGAAGTTTCAGTACGGGACAGCGAGGTACGGGAAGCAGAGTTTCGCTATCGCATGGCAGACGGTAGCTATCGCTGGTTTCTCGGTCGCTGCGTCCCGGTGAAAGACGATCGCGCTCAACTCATAAAGTGGGTAGGTACCAGCACCGATATTGATGACCTGAAACGCTACGAGCAGGAGTTAGGTAAACGCAAGCGACGGTTCAAGACACTAGCAGAAAATTCCCCTGATATTATTGCCCGACTCGATCGCAACCTGCGCCATGTGTACGTCAACGCCGCAATCGCCCAAGCGACAGGGCTACCGCCTGAAGCGTTTATCGGCAAGACGCATGATGAGCTGAACATCCCAGACCACCTGCGGTGCGATTGGCAAGAGCAGTTGCGACGGGTGTTTGCTACAGGTCAGCCCTGCTCCTATGAGTTTGACTTTCCTGCTCCCGATGGCATGCGCCACTACCTCGCCCGAATGGTGCCAGAGTTTGACCCGAACGGCACCGTGGAATCCGTCTTAGGCATCACGTCCGACATGACCGAGTTTAAGCGAGTAGAGCAGTCTCTTCGGGAAAGTGAGTGGCGCTTTCGACGGGTGATGGAGTCGAACATGATCGGTATGGGCTTCTGGACGCTGGCGGGAGAGATTACCGATGCCAATGATGCGTTACTCAACCTGCTCGGTTATACCCGCGAGGAGTTTCTTGCCGAGAAACCACGCTGGACAGACCTGACTCCACCTGAGTATCGCGAACTGGACGAACAGGTCCTCAAGCAGATCCAACAGATGGGAGTTTGCGCTCCGTTTGAGAAGGAATACATCCGTAAGGATGGCTCGCGGGTGCCTGCTCTTTGCGGTGCGGCAGCGTTTCAAGACACGAGCGAGAGTGGTGTCTTCTTTGTCCTTGATTTAAGCGATCGCAAACAAATCGAAAAAGAACGCGATCGCCTGCTGCAACTCGAACGAGCCGCCCGTGCTGAGGCGGAAGCCTCCAACCGGGTCAAAAATGAGTTCTTGATGGTGCTTTCTCACGAATTGCGAACCCCACTCAACCCGATTTTAGGTTGGACAAAGTTGCTACAAACCCGGCAGTTTGCACCAGGAATGGTTACTCATGCACTCTCCACGATCGAGCGCAACGCCCGTCAGCAGTCACAACTAGTAGAAGACTTGCTCGATGTCTCGCGCATCTTGCAGGGCGAACTCACGCTGAATTGCTGTCCCGTGAATTTGGTTGAAGTCATTCAAGGGGCAATTGCCAGTATACAGTTGTCGGCACAAGCCAAAGCGATCGCAATTCACACAATTTTGGATGCAACGGTTCCACCTGTACTGGGTAGCCAGGAACGACTTCAGCAAGTTGTTTGGAATCTTCTCTCCAATGCGGTGAAGTTTACCCCACATCACGGGCAGGTGGACGTGCATCTGGAGTGCGTTGGCAAGTATGCCCAAATTCGGGTGAGCGATACAGGCAAGGGCATTGAGGCAAGTTTTCTCCCCTATGTGTTCGATTACTTCCGCCAAGCCGATGGCTCAACTACTCGTTCATCCGGAGGATTGGGGTTAGGATTAGCTATCTCCCGTCACTTGGTAGAACTGCATGGGGGCACGATTGAGGCAGCAAGCGTTGGGCTGGGGAAAGGAGCCATCTTTACGATGCGCTTACCCATTCCACCCAACTCACCAGAATCGGTTCCCCATGTTTCCACTCAGACAACAGCAGAAGCGATTTTGACTGAGAAACGAATTGTGCTGATTGGGGATGAAAGCGATACGCGAGAACTGATGGCAGTGGTGTTAGAGCAAGCAGGGGCAGCCGTGGTTTCTCTCACATCGGTTGAGGCCGTGCTGGAAGAGTTAGCGCGAGCTCAAGCCGATTTGTTAATTGGCACGATCGCGAGTTTGCGATCAAACGACTATGAACTGATACAGCGGTTGCGCCTATGGTCTCAAGAGTTTGGCGAAGAGATTCCCGTAATGGCGATAGCTACCTATGCGGATGAAATCGATCCCCAAGAGGCATTGGCAAACGGACTACACCAGATTCTTCCTGAGTCGATTGAACCCGATGAGT
>DATNPC010000790.1:0-4400 GCA_036703375.1 Allocoleopsis sp. | reverse complement strand
AGCGAGTTCTATCTTCGAGGGTAGAGCTTTGAGCTTTAACCCAAAGGCGATGAATTTGAGACGTGAGAATGCCGAGGATGTAAAAGTCATCTGATGCAACAACAGCAGTTGAGTCGCCCGGAAGCCAGTTGGGTTGAGCAGGAATAAAAATAAACCACTTGGAGTGTCTGGGGATATTGAAGCAGCAGGATAGAGAAGCGATCGCTTTCCTCATTTTCGGAGCATTTTCACCAAACTTCCACCAGTTAATTCGTCTTACATCACGACGGTTATTATCTCGTTCCGGCTTGACCGTAGCTTTTATATGTTCAAACGGCGACACATAATCACTGGCATCCTCAAAGCTCATATCATTAAAGTCAATGACCAAGCGCTCTGGTTTTCCATGAGGGCTTTTAGCCAAACTTTTAGCATCCGATAAGAGTTTGAGAACCGCTCGATTCCTTGGATCATCTGTCATCCAGCGTTGAGCCAGTTGAGGGGTGATAATAAACCCTTTCCCAACTGGACTGATACCCTGAAAGCATTGATTCTGGTTAGCCGATAGGCGGACAGCAGATGAAACGTTCGTTGTTGATGTCAGTGAGGAATTAATCTGAGGAACCTTTCGGTTATCCAGATGGTAGGTGGAAGGTTCCTTTTTGCTCCAGTTAACGATACTGACGTGGACGGCTGCCTCTCCCGACCAGGGTTGGGTTGAAATCGCTTCGTGGATATAGCCTTTATTTTGGATGACGTAATCGAGCGTCGCAGCTCGGCTCTTTCCCTGAGTAACGGAATTGGTGCCAACCAATCCTGCACGTCCATTCTCGTCCAGATGGTTGTGAGCGAGGCGAAACCAATACGCGCAAAAATCAACCGAGTCTTTGACATCGGAAAAGCGATCGAACACGCGGTCTACATACTCGTCACCCAAGGTTGTCCGCATGTGCTTTCCGCCAAGAAATGGAGGATTTCCAATAACAGCATCGGCTTTAGTCCACTCGCTGAACAGGGCATCTTGGCAGACGATGTTCCGATCGAGCGTATCCAAAGGGAGAGCAGGCTCAGTCAGTCCATATTTATCGATCGCGATTTTACGGGCAATCATCATCGTTGCCCGTGCCAACTCGACGGCGAAAGGGTTAGTATCGATGCCGTAAAATTGGAGAGGCGTAACAAAACCAATCTCCATCTGTTGGGGTGGAGTTCTGCGACGTTCGGCGATTCTATCGAGGAGTACCTTCTCCAGGCGTTTCAGCTCTTGGTAGGCGACATAAAGGAAGTTGCCCGACCCACAAGCCGGGTCAAGAACCCGATAGGCTTGCAGCTCTAGTTGCAGTGCGTTCAGTTCTCCGATAGTCGATGCTGCCTCGATCCGTTCTTCCCAGTAGTCGCTGATAGTCGGTCTGACGATTTGGCGAATATCCACCTCAGACGTGAAGTGGACGCCGTGCGCGTGTCGCTTCTCTGGGTCGATCGCTCCCTCGAAGATGTTACCGAAGATCGAGGGTCGCACGTTACCCCAATTTTCCCTAGCGCAAACGTCAAGGATTTTCAGTTCTTCCCGCGTCAGCTCAATAGGATGAATGACTGAGAACAGACCCCCATTGAAATAATCCACTCCCTTGTACCGACCCGCTGGGGTAATACCCGGTTGGTTCATCTCTCGGAATAGACCGCCCAAGACATCGTAAGTGCTGGCTCCATCTAGACAATCCTGAACGCAAGAAACAAACAAATCGCGAGTCAAAAGCCCGTGGTCTTCAGAGAACATCGCCAGCACGCATTGGAGAAGGAATCGCTGGACTCCTCGCGAGTCGAAGCTGCTAGAATTGGCGCGTTTTTCCCGTTCGACAATGAGTTGGTATAATTCGCCCAATCGCCGCGCTGTCCGGTCAGTGATTGCAACCTGATTGTTGCGAAACACCGGAGTCCGGTTTTCGGGTTCCATGAACGTGAATGCCCCGACCCGCTCCGGCAGTTGCTCCAGAGGGACGCTATCTACCGGGGTATCGACCTGGTTCTCGAAGTCAAAAATCCAGAAATGATCGAAGTTGCAAAGGATGGTGTACCGGGGACGATGAGGGGCAAGCCGCATCCAGTACTTCTCGACCTGGGTGTAATGCTTGCTGAGGTCTTCGCCCCGTTTTTTCATTTCGATTAAGACGCGGGGCTTCCACACTAGGTCGGCAAACCCCGTCTTGTCACGTTTACTGCCTCTAACCACCCGTTGTTCATAGGTAGCACCAGCTTCCAATGCTCCTTTGTGTCCGAACGCCCTGAAAAAGCGATCGAGGAATACTTGTGCTTCGCTCTTTTCGTTGCCTCGGATATGCTGCTTACAGAAATGTACGAAGTGGTGAAGGCTTTCAGCAGTTGCTACCAGGGGAGGGTCTCACTTTTTATCTGGGTACACCCCTTCATTCGTGAGTTCCTCAATTCCTTCAACGATCTGACTGTAAAGATTTGGTGAAGCTCCAACCCTGGAGAACGAGGGTTGTCGTAATAGCGACGATCCTACAAGCCTATACCAGAGCTTTCGACGATGAAGCGATCGCATTACTATCTACAAGCTTTCAGGAGATGACGCTGAAGGAAGAACCCGTAATACTGTCAGCTTGCACCCCACTCAAGGTTGCCAAGAGGTCGCCACTGCTAGCAACACTAACCTGGGTAAAGTATTTATCGCCACGGGTGCCTTGAGCGATCGCTAATTGTTCAAAGGTTAGCCCATCCGTTAACCCCAGTAAATCGGTGCCAATTTCAAAATTGATAATCGTACTAGCGCCGTCGCCTGCGGTGAGAACAAACACGTCACTACCTCTACCACCCGAAAGTCTATTGTTTCCCGCACCGCCGTATAGGATATCGTCGCCGCCGCCTCCACAGATAATATCGTTACCCGCATCGCCGTAGATAAAATCGCTGCCAGGGCCGCCGCGCAAAACATCGCCGCCTTCACCGCCATCTAAGTAATCCTTCCCTCTCTTGCCAATGAGCTTGTCTTTACCCCCTAAGCCGTAAAAGGAATCGCTACCTTGCCCACCATACATCTCATCGCAAAATTGATTTATTGCGATCGCGTCTCCAACAGTTCCGCCATAATTTGAACCAAAAATTTGTTCGATATCAACCAGAATGTCTTCTTGTCCGTAACCATCCTGAACCCTATAAACATCAGACCCCGCTATAGTGTCATGACGTACAACAACTCTGCTAGGGTCGTTTGAGTAATCAGCCGTATCAACATCAAGCCCTCCATCTAAGAAATCGTAACCCTCATCACCGATGAGCGTGTCATCTCCCGAATTACCTCGCAAAACATCATTTCTCTCGTAACCTCGGATTATGTCACTCGTATCATCGCTTCCTTGCAGGTAATCGCCATCTGCTGTACCTTGTGTCGATTGGGGTTCGTCGGGGAAATAGTATCCCGTAGGGTTTAATTCGTAAGCAAATTCCTTAAATTTATCTTTGACCGCTGCTTGATTCAGATAAGCATTGCTACTGCCTTCTAGATCGTGTTTACCCCCAACTATTAGACCCCCTAAATTTTTCCAATTAAGAGCTTCCAGAGCGATAGAGATTTTATCGGCATCCGTAGTCCCTACAGAAAATTGCAGGTCTTTAATTGGATCTCCCTCATTTTTAAAATTGGCTACAACTTCTCCTGTAAGAGCGCTGTATTGCTTAAGAGCTGAGTAATCGGTTGGCGAACCCAGTGCGACAATTCTGATTTGAGAACCATCAAGACCTGCAAACCCACTGTTCATTAATCCATCTTCAAGAAAGAAGTTTCCTTGAGAATGCCCGACTAAAATGAGAGAATTATTGGGATTTTCCTGTAACCAGCTACTCGCTTCTGGCACCCATGCCTCTTGTTGCCATCCATCAATCGCTAAAGGATTCAAGTTAATCTTTTGACTGACGAGAGCAGGAGCATCGGCAAAGAATTGAGCAAAAGATTCAAGTAAATCGCTATTAGGGTCGTAAGGATAATCTCCACTGATATTGATTTCTAATTGGTTGAGATTGCCATACTGTTGGACAAATGAGCCAATTTCCTCCCTGACATCCGAACCTTGGGTAAAAACCTTGGGTATATTAGTCACCCAGTGAAAGGGATCGTAGGCAAGCTCTTTAACACGTTGATAAATATCGTTATCAGGGTCAAGACCTAGCTGTTCGTAGTTTTGAACCGCAGGTTTGAATAAATAGTCTGCAAGTGCATTAGTAAACGTAAAGAACCACTTAGGTTCTTCATCTAAGTCACTCCCTTTTGATGGATTATAAATCGGCTCAAATTGAAATGAATCTTGATAACCAGGAAGAGTTATAGATGTTTGGTTCGTTACACTGTAGTCTACAAGACCGAAGGTTTTCTCAACAGCTCTCCATTGTTTCTGAAATCCTTCATC
>DATNPC010000789.1:0-22043 GCA_036703375.1 Allocoleopsis sp. | reverse complement strand
CCGGCTTTCAGGTAATTAGGCGGCTCATCCGAAGGGATTGCTAAAAGCTCCACAAACTCAAAGTTGTCGCGGGAGCTGTTGAACCGGGCTTTAATCTGGACAAAGGATGCTTTGCCTTGAGTTTCCTTATCCAGCTTGGGGTTGAACCGGAATGGGGCGACAGGGGCATCTCGCCACAGAACCGGAATGTGAGATGCCTTCATGAAATTTACTTTTTTGTCCAAGGGAGCTGATTTGATGTACTCAAGCCGTTGCTTGTTGAAGTTCTTAAACACTGAGATGCACGGCACCCGACACACCGGAATGAACTGCCATAAACCGGAGATTTTAAACTCCAAATCTTCGAGAACGCTTTGCAGTCCATCTCCCGACGCCTCATGACCTACAAACCCTGCCAGTTGAAATCCTAGACGGTAGGGCTGTTTTCCTCCAGGGTAGTGAGTAATTCTGGGATAGACGATTAGCCTTTGTTGAGTAATTCCGGTACTCTCGATTTCTTTTTTGAGCGCCTCATAAGCTCTCTTGTGGCTGCTGGCATAATGGAGTCCATATAGCTTTTCCCCAATTGTCACAAAAGTTCTGTCGTCATCGGTTGTGATATCACCTTTGATTATGCCAACCGCCTGGAAGCATGCCGCCTCTTCAGGAGAAGAGGCTGATGAGGCGAGAGCATCGGAGAGTGCATCTTCAACTGATTCTGGGGAAGAGGCAAGAGCATCTGACACGGGAGAAGAGGTTGATGAGACTGATGAGGTTTTAGCGGCATGAGCTGGCTCATCTCCAGTGGTAAGTACCACTGGCTCCTCTACAGATGCAGCATCCTGAACAGGCTGTTCAATCGATGCTTCGGGTTGTCCCTTGGGCGGCTCTACTTGTTTAGGTGAACGCTTAATTGCAACAATATTCAATTCGAGGGTTGGGGGTGTTGCTTGTTGTTGGGGACGTTTCTTTTTCATTGGGTGTGGGCTGGTTTTTGGGGAGTAGTTGTGGCGAGTGCAGAGCCAGCGTGAGTGCAGACCCAAGCGGCTGGCTATTACAGCTTCCCAAGTGTAGCGAGTCCACTCTACCACTAGCCCTAGTTGAATAAATGGAGTTCCTGCTAAACCTTTTAAGCTAGCAATCTGGTAGTACGGACGATGCGACTATTTGAACGAGAATCCCCCCTAATACTACTAATTTGGGACTTTTCCAGGGGAGTAACGAGGGGAAAATAGCTGAAATGCCTGATTTGGCTGAGTTTGTTTTTTATTAAAAGTGGCAATTGTTGCCAGTTTCGTTTTTGGCGCGAGCGCACCTCTTCATTTTTTGGGCGGCTCCATAAACTTTCCGTATTTCGGAGATTGGTACAAACCTTCGGCATGGCTGGCGACTGTGATGGTGTTGTTACTGTAGCTGGAAAACTCTCCGGTTTTGAGTCCAAAACCTGAATGTTTACAGACGTGGGTAGTACTTGCGATCGCTCGGCTCATAGCGCCAGCAAGATTCCGGGAAACGCGAATTTCCCGATCCAGAGGCATCCATGCCCATGAACAGGTAGCTTGCCGCGTTAATTTTGGTAAAACTCATCAAAACTTGTTGACACGGGTGGGTTGTATTCGGCTATCAGAGCGATCTTTGGGAGTCTGCGTTCATAATCTTTGATTTGAACGTAGAGGATGTCAATATGGCTCTGCTACCCGTTTGATGGCTTCAGGATTGTCGGGTTCCTTCTCGGTAGCTCATTCACAGTTGGAGGTGATATAGGTTTAACATGACAATTCCACCGTTTGATGATAACGGCAACCTGCCTCCAGGGATTCATTTTTGTACCTGGGATGAATTTCTCGCCCGATTTGACACCACAGTGCAGCGTTCGTGGCTGATAGAAGGACTCAAAAAGGCGATGGAGCATCTTAGAGCCGCAGGCTGTCGAACCATCTATATTAATGGTAGTTTTGTCACCGACAAGCTGAACCCGAATGACTTTGATGCCTGCTGGGATGCTGAGGGGGTTGATATCGATTACCTCAGAAATAACGCTCCCACCTTGCTCAATCTTTATGATAAACGAGCAGCCCAGAAATCCAAATACAGGGGAGAACTTTTTCCATCTGAGTTGATAGCTGATGATACAGGACTGACTTTTTTAGAACTGTTCCAGCTTGATAAACGGCAAAACCGCAAAGGAATAATCGCTATAGATTTGGTGAGGTGGGAACCGTGATTTTAAATGATTTAGAGTACCAAGTAACAAAAGAGCGTATTGAGGGGTTTGAACGGGCGTTGGCACTGCTTAATGCATCGGATAATGACTTGAAGAAAACCAATCCCATTATGTGGCAGCTCAATGTAGATGGAGTGCAGAGTCTGCTAGATGACTTTACCTCCCAGATGCAGGAGTATGAAGCCTTAATTAATCGGGATGAGAGCGAACCAATTGTCTTTGAAATCGATTCTCTCTCTCAGCTCCCCCGCGTTCTGATTCAAGCCCGTATTGCTGCTAAAATTAGCCAGAAGGAACTTGCTGAACGACTGGGAATTGAAGAGAGTCTTCTTCAGCGATATGAAGATAGAGAGTATGAATCGGCGACGCTGATGCAATTGATCGAAATCAGTGAGGTTTTGGGAATTTCCATTCAACCAAAAACTACTATTATGGTTGTTGCATCGTTGAAAACTGCGTGATTGCCTCATCCCAGTTGCTTTGAAAAAACCGTGATTAAATTTCCGTTTTCTGAAATTAAATCCAAAACATAAACTTCATTAGCACTAGTACGGATACCCTGAGCAATTTGAAAAAATTTGCGTCGTTTCAGCCTCTATTTTCAGGTTAGATGTGAGCAGAGAAACTCTATGGTTGTTTTACCGGGTATTGCCATCCAAGACAAGATTTATGAAAGTGCTAATTCACTGGTGTATCGGGGGATTCGAGACGATGGGCTGGCGCTCGTCGTCAAAATGCTCAAGCAAGATTATCCCGCTCCTCAAGAATTAACGCGCTACCGACAGGAATATGAAATTACCCGCTCCCTCAACCTGGAAGGAGTCGTCAAGGCATACAGCCAGCAGGACTATCACCGCACGCTTGTGATTCTCTTAGAAGACTTTGGGGGTGAATCCCTGGAGCAATGGATGCGGCGGCGCTCAGACTTTTGCCCCATGCCCTTAGCCACTTTTTTACGGCTGGCGATCGCCCTCACCGACATTCTGGGCAGTATCCACGCCGCTCATGTCATTCACCAGGATATTAACCCTGGGAACATTGTCCTTAATCCGGATACAGGCGTGGTTAAAATCATCGACTTTGGAATTGCCACCCAATTCAATCGCACCAATCCCACGTTCAAAAGCCCTCATGTGTTAGAGGGCACACTTGCCTACCTGTCTCCAGAGCAAACCGGGCGGATGAATCGGCTACTCGATTACCGCACCGATTTTTACTCGATCGGGGTAACGTTTTACCAATTACTGACCGGACGATTGCCATTTGAAACAACCGATAGCTTGGAGTTAGTCCACTGTCATATTGCTAAACAACCTGTTCCACCGCACGAACTGAATGCAACAATTCCCAGTCCCGTTTCAGACATTGTAATAAAACTGATGACGAAGAATGCCGAAGATCGCTATCAGAGTGCTTGGGGCATCAAAGCAGATTTAGAAAGCTTGGCAGAACAATTCAAAAAAACCAAGCAAATTGACACCATCCCACTTGCTCGGCACGATGTTTCCGATCGGTTTCACATTCCCCAAAAACTGTATGGACGGGAAACAGAGATTGCAGCATTATTGGCAGCGTTTGAAAGAGTAGCTACTAGGGGAACGGTTGACGAAACCTGCCGACCAGACAAAGGTATCAGCAATTCTGAACTCAACGTTGAAATGATGTTAGTGTCTGGCTACGCTGGAGTTGGGAAATCAGCATTAGTGCAGGAACTCTACAAACCAATCACGGCAAAGCGTGGCTATTTTATCTCTGGGAAGTTTGACCAGTTTCAGCGTGATATTCCCTACAACGCGATCGCAGATGCTTTGCAAAAATTGGTGCAACAACTGCTGGGTGAACCGAATGAGCAACTTCAACAGTGGCGATCGCGCTTGCTCACAGCGTTGGGTAACAACGGACAACTCATAATTGATGTCATTCCGGAGATCGAGTTAATTATTGGCAAGCAGCCACCCGTACCGGAAGTTGGGGCAACGGAAGCTCAAAATCGCTTCAATCGAGTCTTTGGGCAGTTCATTCGCGTATTTTGTTCTGAAGAACATCCCCTTGTAATCTTCTTAGATGATTTGCAGTGGATTGACTCTGCCACTCTGAAGTTAATAGAACTGATGCTGCTGGATGAGCAAACTCAATTTCTGTTTTTGATTGGAGCCTATCGAGACAATGAAGTTACTCCAATCCATCCACTAGCGTTGACACTAGAAAACTTGCGAAAGCAAGGAGCAGTGCTTCAGGAAATTTTTCTAGCACCCCTAACGCTGGAGCCACTGAATCAGTTGATTGCCGAGACGCTGCACCAGAATGCTGACGCTGTTTGTTCCCTAGCCCAGTTAGTGTTGCGTAAAACCGAAGGCAATCCCTTCTTTGTGGGAGAATTTTTGCAATTGTTATACAGTGAAAATTTGCTGAGCTTTAATACGGAACATTTAAGCTGGCAGTGGAATATCGCTCAAATTGAGGCTCAGAATATCACCGACAATGTAGTGGAGTTGCTGCTTCTCAAGTTGAAAAAACTGCCAGAAAACACTCAGCAGCTTCTTCAATTAGCCGCCTGCATCGGGGCTGAATTCGATTTAGAGACGTTGGCGCTCGTCTTTAAGCAATCGCCTAAAACAGTTTTTCAGGATTTGTTGGCAGCCATTCAAGCTGGACTCATTCAACTCCTCTCTGAGTTAGACGAGAGCTTGTTAGTTCAAGATTATAAGTTTTTGCACGATCGCGTACAGCAAGCTGCCTATGCTCTCATCGATGCGTCGCACAGACAAGGGATACATCTGCAAATCGGTCGCAATTTGCTTGAAAAGACGTTGCCAGAGCAGCGAGCAGAGGGGTTGTTTGAAATTGTTGACCATCTGGATTATGGAACTGAGTTAATTACTGAGCAATGTGAACGGAATGAGATTGCCAAACTAAATTTGCAAGCAGGTCAGAAAGCGCTGGTAGCAATGGCTTATGAAGCAGCTTTCAAGTATTTCAAGGTAGGGCTTAAACTCCTTGGCGTAGAGAGTTGGCGGCGTGAGTATAACCTGACGTTGGCGTTGTATTTAGAGGCAGCAGAGGCAGCCTACCTCAGTGGTCACTTTGATGAAATGGAGCGCCTTGTGGAAGCAGTGCTCAATTGTGCGAAAACGGCGCTCGATAAAGTGAAAGCTTACGACAGCAAGATTCAGGCATGGCTGTCGCGGGGAGCCCCTGAAGAAGCACTTAAAACTGGCTTAGAAGTGCTGCAACTCCTGGGAGTTAGTTTAGTGGAGACTCCAAGTCAATTAGACGTTCAAGCAAGAGTAGAGAAAACCGCCGCACAATTGGCTGGGCGGGAAATCGAAGATTTGATCGATCTGCCAGAGATGACTGAACCTGTGCCACTGGCAGCAATCTACATTTTAGTCAGCACACTGGGTTCAGCTTTTAATGTGTCACCCGCTCTGATGGTGCTAATTGTGTGCGAGATGGTGAATTTATCGATCGCTCATGGAAACGCTGTCTGGTCGCGGCTCGGTTATGCGGCTTACGGCATGATGCTCTGTGGAGTTGTACAAGACCTTGAACTGGGCTATCGATTTGGCAAACTATCCTTAAATTTAGCGCAACGATTAAGGAACAAGAGAGGTCACTGCAAAACACTGCTGATGGTGAATTTCCATATCATTCCCTGGAAAGCCCACCTTAAAGAGACGTTCCCCGCTTTAGCGGAGGCTTATCAAAGCGGCATAGAAAGTGGAGAGTTTGAATTTGCCAGTTATTGTGCATTCAGCCTCTGTTATTACCCCTTTTTTGCAGGACAAGAACTGACCGAACTGGAACAACAAACAGCAATCTATCGAAAAGCTACCCATCAAATTAGACGAGAGACTGCTTCCATCTGGCTCACCATGTTGCAACAAACGATCTTGAACCTGCGAGGTCAATCTGAACATCCAAGTCGCTTAGTGGGTTGTATCTTTGACGAAGAGCAAGCACTTTCATGGGCAATCGCGGTCAAGGATGGAACCAGTCTTCACTACTTCTACTTAAATAAACTGATTTTATGCTATCTGTTTGGGGAGTATGAGCAAGCTGCCAGAACGGCTACTTTGGCAGAACCGTATTTAGGCGCAGCCACAGCAATTATCTCTGTCGCTATCTTTCATTTCTATGACTCCCTAATATTTCTAAGCTTATGGGCAGATGCTGCAAACGCTGAAAAAGAAACCTGGTTAAATCGCGTTAACGCCAACCAGGAGAAGATGCAGAAATGGGCACACCATGCCCCGATGAATTTTTTGCATAAATTTCAGTTAGTCGAGGCAGAGAAGGCGCGAGCTTTAGGTCAGTTTTTTGAGGCAGAGGAGTTTTACGAACAAGCCATTCAAGGGGCTAAAGAAAACGGGTACCTGCAAGAAGAAGCCTTAGGCTATGAGTTAGCTGCCAAACATTACCTGGCGCGTGGTCGAGAAAGGTTTGCTCAGCTTTATATGAAGGAAGCCCATTATTGCTATGAGCGATGGGGTGCGACCGCAAAAGCCAAAGATTTGGAGACTCGCTATTCCCAGTTTTTTCCTCCGCGTAATGGGGTTCCCGTACCAATTTGCACCACTGCTGAAACGACTTCTAATCCCTCATCGATTGCTTTCGATTTAGCGGCAGTGATGAAAGCATCTCAAGCGATTTCAAGTGAGATTGAGCTAGAAAAGTTACTTCGTTCGTTGATGCAGATACTCATTGAAAATGCTGGGGCACAAACTGGATATCTGCTTTTAGAAAATGCAGAGCAATGGACGATCGAAGCGGCTTGTGAACTGACCGATAGTGAGCAGTCCTGCACTGCAAAAGTTCTGCAATCACTGCCGATAGCAGATCGATTACCTGAATCCATCACTCAATATGTCATCCGGACTCATGAGCCCATCCTCTTAGAGGATGCAACTCGTAAAGGTAATTTCATCAACGATTCCTATATTCAACACCATCAAGTTCAATCCGTCTTGTGTTTGCCATTGTTAAATCAAAGCAAGCTTGTCGGTGTGCTGTATCTGGAAAACCGATTGGTAACTGGAGCATTCACGGCAGAACGATCGCAACTTCTGAATCTACTCTCGACTCAAGCCGCGATTGCGATTGAAAATGCCAAACTCTACTCAAAGCTCCGTGCCAGTGAAAGTCAGATGGCTCAATTTTTAGAAGCAATTCCAGTCGGAATTGGCATCGTCGATGCGGCAGGTCGTCCTTATTATGCCAATCAGCGGGGGATTCAGCTCATGGGCAAAGCGATCGATCCGTCCGTATCATCCGATCAACTCGCTGAGGTTTATCAGTTTTATGTGACCGGAACGAATCAAATCTATCCGACAGAGAGACTGCCAGCCATTCGAGCGTTGAGCGGTGAACATACCAGGATTGATGATGTGGATATTCGGCAAAACAATGCAACCATTCCAATTGAGGTATGGGGCACTCCTGTTTTTGATGAGCAGGGTAATGTCGTTTTTGGAATCGTTGCATTTCAAGACATCACTGAGCGCAGACAAACTGAGCAATTATTAGCCGATTACAACCAAACATTGGAGCAACAGGTTGCAGAACGGACAGCCGCTTTACAGCAAAATGAAGCAGAACTGCGCCGTCGAGAACAGGAACTACGGTTAATCACCGACGCTCTGCCAGTTCTAATCAGCTATGTCGATATCGATCGGTGTTATCAATTTATCAATCGGACTTATGAAGTCTGGTTCAACCGTAGTCGTGATGAAATCCTGGACAACCCTGTTTGCCAACTTCTCGGTGAAGCCGTTTACCAACGGGTTGAGCCATATATTAATCAGGTGTTTGCAGGGCAGACTGTCCCCCTGGAAGCAGAAATTCCTTTTCCGATTGGTAAACGATACATCAGTGCGATCTTGATTCCTGATTTTGATGCGAATGCTCAGGTGAGAGGATTCTACAGTCTAATCGCAGACATTAGCGATCGCAGACGCGCGGAACAAGCCTCCATCCTGGAAGAACGCAACCGCATGGCACGAGAAATTCACGATACGTTGGCGCAATCTTTTACTGGCATTCTGCTGCAAGTCGGGGCGGCGACACAACTGCTCTCAAATGATTTAGAGATGGACAAAGTGCATCTGGAAATCCTGGAAATCATTGATGAGCTGGCACGTACCGGGCTGGCTGAAGCTCGTCGATCGGTGGCAGCCCTCCGTCCTCGGCTGCTGGAAGAAGGTAATTTACAGAGTGCTTTGCAGCACCTTGTCAATCAAGTACGAGCAACGGCTAATACCGCTCTGATCTACAAGACCCAGGGTGAAGCCTTCCCTCTGCCAGCCGAGGTAGAAAATCATTTACTTCGGGTTGGACAGGAAGCGTTAACCAATGCCATTAGATATGCGAATGCAAGCGAGATCGTGGTTGAGTTGACGTACAACAGCACTCAATGCCTTTTACGGGTTAAAGATAATGGACAAGGCTTTGGTGTGGGGAGTGTTCCATCAGGTAGCGGCTTTGGTTTGCTGGGGATGAGTGAGCGGGCAGAGCGCATTGGCGCACAACTGACGATTCAAAGCCAACGTGGGCAGGGAACAGAAATTATTATCATTGTTAATCGAGTGTGAGAATGACGATGAGCCAATCTACTCCGATTCGTGTTTTGATTGCTGACGATCATGCGATTGTCAGACGAGGACTGGCAACCATCATCAATCATGACTCAGAAATGACCGTCATTGCTCAGGCTGAAGATGGTCAGCAGGCGATCGAACTATATCGCAAACATCAACCTGATATCACACTCATGGATCTACGCATGCCCAGGATGGGAGGCGTTGAAGCCATTACTACGATTTGTGCTGAGTTTAAACAGGCTCGGATTGCTGTGCTCACCACCTACGATGGGGATGAAGACATTTATCGCGGTTTGCAGGCAGGTGCTCGAGGCTATCTGCTTAAGGATACTAAACCCAACGAGCTTTTGAATGCTATTCGCGCCATCCATAGTGGTGAAAAATATATTCCGCCAGTGGTGGGGGCGAAATTATTAGAGAGGATGAGCAATCCAGAACTCAGCGAACGAGAATTAGAAGTGCTTCGCTTGCTGGCAAAAGGAATGAGTAACCAAGAAATTGGCACAGCGTTAAGTATCAGTGAAAGCACTATCAAGTCACATGTAAATCATGTTTTGAACAAATTGGGAGTGAGTGACCGCACTCAAGCCGTGATTATTGCCGTTAAGCGTGGGATTGTTAGTTTGTAGGTGTACTTGAGTTAGGCTTCCCACTCCAACTTTAGTTCGAGTCAACTTTAACTAAGAGATGGAATAGATTATCCATCACCTTATCACTCAAAATTGTCAACCTTGTGTGGACGACAAGCAGGGATCAAATACTTATACTGATTCCTATCAAGGCTGACGTAGGTGGGTCGTAAGGCTCACGTTTGCCTTAAACAAACTGAAAGATGACTTATGACCATTTTAATAGCTTTCTAGCTATACCACCTTCAAATCACGATCATTACCAAGGTCTGCTGAATGCCGCTGTAGTGCTCGTTATGTATGGAGATTATGAATGTTTTCAGAGCGCAACCGTCTATCGATTAGTTAAAGCGGCTCAACAACAGTTAAGAGGCTCCTTAAAGGGCTACGATTTGTGTTTTATCTTTCGCCATTTTCCTCAAGTGCAAATACATCCTCATGCTCAGCGAGCAGCGGAAGCAGCGGAAGCAGCGGCAACCCAAGGCCAATTTTGGCAGATGCATGAGATGCTGTTCATTCATCAACAGGAATTGGCAAATGGCTATCTAGTGGAATATGCCCATCGTCTAGGGCTTGACGTTCCTCATTTTTTGCAAGATTTATCAGGAGGAGTTTATGTCGATCGCATCATTGCAGACATTCAGAGCGGACATCGAAGTGGAGTAGAAGCTGCACCAGCTTTGTTTATTAAAGGGATTCGTTATCGCGATCGTTGGATGATCGAGCAATTAATAGCAGCCATTAGGGCGGCAAGTCATTAGGGACGCACATTCTTTAACAGGATATTGGCTATGAATATTCTCATGATTCTTTAGTAATTCGGTTACGCAAAGAACTTGAATGGCGTGCATTGGACGAGCGCAGAAGAATGAAAAGTAACCAGTCTGAACATCAAATTCACCAACTTAAAGGAGTTCAAGATGAGTAGCAATCCCGTAAACAGTCAAAACATGAAACTCGAAGTGGTGGTATTGCCCGTTTCTGATGTCGATCGCTCCAAGGATTTTTATAAAACCTTGGGATGGCGGCTGGATGCCGACTTTATTACTGGTGAAGACTTCCGGGTCGTGCAGTTGACCCCTCCCGGATCGGAAGCCTCGATCATCTTTGGCGCTGGAGTCACGTCAGCCGCGCCAGGTTCAGTTCAGGGTCTGCACCTCATCGTTTACGACATCGAAGCAGCCTGCGCCGAACTCGTCGATCGCGGTGTCGATGTGAGTGAGGTGTTTCACGACGCGGGCGGCATCTTCCACCATGCTGGAACCGAGAGACGGGTAACGGGTCCCGACCCCAAACGTCGCGACTATGCCTCGTTTGCCTCGTTCAGCGATCCAGATGGCAATGGTTGGGTACTCCAGGAAGTGAAGACACGCGCTCCCGGACGGTAATAGGACATCCACACACCAAGCAACACCTAAAAACTAACCCATCCAATGAAAACGCAGAAAGTATGGTTCATTACCGGAGCCTCCAGAGGGTTCGGATTGGAAATTGCCAGAGCAGCCCTGGCATCAGGCGACCAAGTCGTGGCGACAGTTCGCAGTAAACCTGAACAACTCATCACAGCTTTACACAACCACCCAGATCTCTACGTGGTGCAGATGGATATCACTCAAGAAGACCGGGTACAAGCGGCTGTCAAGCAGGGTATTGTCCGTTTCGATCGGATCGATGTTTTAGTCAATAATGCCGGGTTTGGCATGGTTACGGCGATCGAAGAAGCTTCGGATACCGAAGTCCGCAAATTGTATGAGACTAACGTGTTTGGCTTACTCAATGTGACTCGTGCCGTATTGCCGTATCTGCGCCAGCAAAAATCCGGGCACATCATCAATATCTCGTCTTTGTTCAGTTACGATGCGGTTCCGGGCTGGGGACTGTATGGGTCTACTAAATTTGCGATCGAAGGTCTCTCGAAAGGGCTAGCGGTCGAACTAGCACCGCTTGGTATCCACGTTACAGCAGTGGCTCCCGGTCTTTTTACGACCGACTTTCTGAGCGCTGAATCCTATGTTGCCGCTAAAACTATCATCGACGATTACCAGGAAACGGTAGGACCGATGCGGAGCGGAGCCGATGCACTACATGGGCACCAACCCGGCGATCCGAAAAAGTTTGCTCAGGTGATGATTCAACTCGCCAATGCAGAACATCCGCCGCTACATTTGCCCGTCGGCAAGGACGCGATCGCGATGTACCGGAACAATGCCACGAAAATGGCACAAGACATCGAAGCATGGCTGCCAGTCTCCACAAGTACCGATCATGATCAGCGCGTAACGGCTGCGAGCATCGCTTGATATGCAAGATTCGCACATTCGATTTCCAATGGAGAGTGTTATGAAACTGGAAGGTAAGAAGGCACTGATTACTGGAGGAAACAGCGGCATTGGCTTTGCCACCGCTCAACTCTTCATTCACGAAGGGGCTGAAGTGGCAATCACGGGTCGAGATCAGAAGACGCTTGATGCGGCTGTTGAAAAACTGGGTTCAAAAGCCATTGCCTATCGTGCAGATGTGACAGACTCCAATGCCCGTGCTGACCTTTTTAGCAAAATTGGTCAACGGTTTGGCAACCTGGATATCGTCTTCGCTAACGCTGGTATTGCTGGAGCTACACCCCTGGGAAGCGCTGATGAAACGGTGTTTGAAAACATCATTCGCATCAATCTCACCAGCGTTTTCTTTACAGTCCAAGCTGCTTTACCGTTGCTCAACGATGGTGCCTCCATTATCTTGAACAGTTCCGTGATCGGCTCACTAGGACATCCTGGAAGTGCAGCCTATGCAGCAAGTAAAGCGGGTATTCGCGGTATGGCACGATCGATCGCATCTGAGCTTTCTCCGCGCAACATTCGGGTCAATATCGTTGCACCGGGAGCGACAAGAACCCCTATCTGGAGCCGTGGATCTACTTCGTCTGAGAAGGCTGACGAGCGCTCAGCACAGTGGGCTACAGTAACTCCATTAGGTCGTTTAGGAGAACCAGACGACGTTGCCAAAGCCGTCCTCTTTCTTGCCTCAGACGATTCGTCCTACATCCAGTCGGTTGAACTTTTTGTGGATGGTGGCATTGTGGGTTCTCCAACTGGCGCGACGTTCCGCAGCGCATAATTTTTTTCCACTAACCCTTCAAAAATATAGAGGTTTATATGGGCATCGAACAGAAAGTTGCTGTGATTACTGGTGCGTCCCAAGGCATCGGTGCGGCTCTTGTCAAGGCATACCGCGATCGCAACTATTGGGTAGTCGCGATCTCACGTTCAATTGAGCCATCAAATGATGATGGAGTCGTGGCGGTGTCCGGTGACATTGCCGATCGAAAAACTGCCGAGCGTGCGATCGTCGAGGGTGTAACCCGATTTGGGCGCATTGATACACTGATCAACAACGCCGGTATCTTCATCGCCAAACCGTTCACCGAGTACACCGAAGCAGACTACACAGCAACCCTGGGCACCAACGTCACGGGCTTCTTTCATATCACGCAACTTGCCATTGCCGAGATGGAGAAGCAGGGCAGCGGTCATATCGTGCAGATCTCAACCAGTCTGGTTGACCACGCGATCGCGGGCGTACCCTCTGTACTCGCGTCGTTGACGAAGGGAGGACTAAATGGTGCAACTAAATCACTCGCAATCGAGTATGCCAAGCGTGGTATCCGAGTAAACGCAGTCGCACCGGGCACCATCAAGTCGCCGATGCATCCCATCGAAACCCATGCCCAGCTCAATGCCTTGCACCCAGTTGGTCATATGGGCGAGATTTCCGATGTCGTCGATGCAATCCTCTACCTCGAATCAGCCAACTTTGTGACAGGCGAAATCCTTCATGTCGATGGTGGTCAGAGCGCGGGTCACTGACACCTGATACCTAACACCTGATACACAAAGGAACACTCCACAATCCAACTGGAGAAAGCAATGATCTACGAATTACGCATTTATCACGCTGTACCCGGACGACTGCCAGCGCTGATTTCCCGCTTTCAAAACCACACAATACAGATTTGGGAAAAGCATGGCATCTGTCAGGCTGGGTTCTGGACAACGCTAATCGGCGAGAGCAACCAGCAACTCACCTATATGCTTGCCTGGGACAGCATGACTGAACGCGAGAAGCGATGGGGTGCATTCCTTGCTGACCCCGAATGGATCGCAGTTAGCAAGGAGAGTGAGAAGGACGGTCCACTTGTGCAAAACATCAGCAACGAGTTGTTGACACCGACCGCCTTTTCCTCAGTGAGGTAAGTAGTTAGACAAGCTTAATTACACAAGATATAGCCTGAAATTCTTTCCTGGCGAGGCTCACAGGAATATAAACGTGTAAATATTGCTGTCCGGGTACTTAAGCGATGGGGGGAACGATGGGTTCTCAGTTCATTCGATTTTGAAAGTGAGGTAGGCACAATGAAGCCGAATTTTGAGAATGAGTCCTTTGAGGATGAACGTGAGAACTATCAACGTGAGACTGATAGCCGCGATGTTTTCGCCGAACGCGTCCGTAGCAACCAGCGCAAGCTCACCTCTGAGTTAAGGTATCAGTACGATTTTATTGTTTGCGGATCGGGATCGTCTGGCTCGGTGGTTGCCCGCAGACTAGCCGAGAATCCGGATGTGAACGTGCTGCTGCTGGAAGCGGGAGGCACCGATGATGTACCCAGCGTCATGGAAGCGAATCAATGGCCAATGAACCTGGGAACCGATCACGACTGGAGTTTTCAGGGTCAGCCGAATCCATACGTGAACGGACGATCGCTTCCGTTTTCGATGGGTAAGGTACTCGGCGGTGGATCGAGTATCAACGTAATGGTTTGGGCACGCGGACACCAGCACGATTGGGATCTCTTCGCCGCTGAAGCCAACGACCCAGCCTGGAATTATGAATCCGTCTTGAAACTATATCGCCGCCTAGAAGATTGGCATGGTGCGCCAGACCCGATGTATCGCGGAATGGGAGGCCCAGTCTTCGTGCAGCCCGCGCCAGACCCAAACCCGCTTGCACCCGCAACGATCGAAGCTGCGAGATCGATCGGGATTCCGACATTTGAAAATCCCAATGGTTGCATGATGGAAGCGGCAAAGGGGGCTGCGATCGGCGATGTGCTCGTCCGCAATGGCAAGCGCGAATCGATCTTCCGCTCCTATGTCTTCCCCTACATGGATCGACCCAATCTGACGGTTCTGACTCAGGCGCTGGTGACGCGGCTGACCTTCCAGGGCAAGCGGGTCACTGGTGTGGAGATTGCTTATCGGGGCACGATCTATCGCATTGGCGCAGCAGTCGAAGTGGTGCTGTCGCTCGGTGCCATCCATACACCGAAAGTGCTGATGCAATCCGGCATTGGTGATGAAGCCGAGTTGCGGCGGTTGGGCATTCCTATCGTGCAGCACCTTCCCGGTGTGGGGCAAAATTTTCAAGACCACGTTGCCTTTGATTGTGTCTGGGAATATCAAGACGCGATCGCACCTCGAAATAACCTATCGGAGGCGATATTTTTCTCGACCAGCCAGTCCGGACTGTCCAGTCCAGATCTGTTTGTCTGTCAAGCTGAGGTGCCTAAATCCAGTGCCGAGAATGCAGCCCGATTTGGACTGCCCGCCGCAGGCTGGACGTTATTCGGGGCAGTTGCCCATCCCAAAAGTCGAGGTCACCTGCGCCTGACGGGAGCCAATCCGTCCGACCCAATTCTGATTGATGCCAACACGCTGTCTGACCCGGATGATCTCAAAGCCGCGATCGCCTGCGTAGAACTCTGCCGCGAAGTCGGTAATTCCGCTCCGCTTCGTCCGTTCGTCAAGCGCGAAGTGATGCCAGGGAATTTGAAAGGAGCCGAACTCGAACACTTTATTCGAGATGCTGCAACGAGTTTCTGGCACGAAACCTGCACCGCGAAGATGGGTCGAGATTCTATGTCGGTGGTGGATAGCAACTTGAGAGTGTATGGAATCGACAATCTCCGGATTGCGGATGGATCGATTCTGCCGCGAGTCACGACCGGTAACACAATGGCTCCCTGCGTCATCATCGGGGAGCGAGCAGCGGAAATTCTACATCTCGAACACCAGCTGCAAACCACCGTAAAAACAGACTTCAATAAAAGCCAGTTGAGTTGGTAGTGCCCAAATCGTAACGATTTTGAAGCCGTGAATGATGGTGGCTTGCGCCGCACATCAATTACCTCTTGAGGTCTATCAAATCCAATCGGAGAACGATCGATGTCTAAAAAAATCAACCACCAACGCCGCCGCTTTTTGGGCATTGCGGGCATGGCGATTGCTGCTACACAGCTAAGTCGATTCGGTTCTGCAAACGCCCAATCAAGCCAAGCAAAGCCAAAGGAGACCATCACGACTCAACCTGGAACCGTGCAGTCCACCAACACAACCGCAATCCGCCCCTTCCACATCAACGTCCCGCAAGCGGCACTTGATGACCTCCGCCGCCGCATTGCAGCAACGCGATGGCCCGGAAAGGAGACGGTCGCCGATCAGTCGCAGGGTGTTCAGTTCGCAACAATTCAGAAACTCGCACGCTATTGGGCGACTGATTACGATTGGCGCAAGGTCGAGGCGGAACTGAAGGCCCTACCGCAATTCGTCACCACGATCGATGGACTCGACATTCATTTCATTCACATTCGATCAAAACACGAAAATGCGTTGCCGCTCATCGTCACGCATGGGTGGCCCGGATCAATCATCGAGCAACTGAAGATTATCGAGCCACTGACCAATCCTACGGCTTATGGCGGTAGTGCTGCGGACGCTTTCGACCTCGTGATTCCCTCACTTCCGGGCTATGGTTTTTCAGGCAAGCCGACCGCGAGCGGCTGGGAACCCGCTCGTATCGCACGCGCCTGGGTCGTGCTGATGAAGCGCCTTGGCTACTCGCGATTTGTGGCACAAGGGGGTGATTGGGGAAATGCAGTCACAGAGCAGATGGCCCTGCTGACACCTCCGGATCTGCTTGGCATTCATACCAACATGCCTGCCACTGTTCCATCTGACATTGCAAAGGCACTCAAATTCGGTGCTCCACAGCCATCCGGTCTCTCAGCCGACGAGAAGAATGCGTGGGATCAGCTCGACTTCTTCTATAAGCACGGTCTTGGCTACGCTCAGGAGATGGCAAACCGCCCACAAACGCTGTACGGCATTGCGGATTCACCTGTTGGCCTCGCCGCCTGGATGCTCGACCATGATGCGCGCAGCTACGCGCTCATCGCCCGCGTCTTTGACGGACAGTCTGAGGGACTGACGCGAGACGATGTCCTCGACAACATCACGCTTTACTGGTTGACGAACACCGCTGTCTCTTCGGCTCGTCTGTATTGGGAGAATAAGTTTGCCTTTTTCGACCCTAAACACGTCGCCATCCCGGTTGCCGTGAGCGTCTTTCCGGATGAGATCTATGCCGCCCCACGAAGTTGGACAGAGCGGACGTATACCAAACTCATCTACTATAACCGAGTGGAAAAGGGCGGTCACTTTGCGGCGTGGGAGCAGCCAACGATTTTTGCTCGGGAACTCAGGGCGGCGTTCAAGTCGCTACGGTAATTGGAGATGTCCGCGAGCAGCCGAAAGTCGCTGATGGCGCTTCGGATTTGCTGTAAGAGGTCTTCGGAAAAAATAAGCTCCCTTACCGTTTAGTATATGGATCGCCCTATGAAACACCGGACTTTTTATCGCACGATACAGATTGATGGACTCTCCATCTTTTATCGAGAGGCTGGTCTGATGGAGGAAGACAAATGCCTGAAGAAATGAAATACGATCGCCGTCGCTTTGTAGGCGCGGCGGTCATAACTCTTGTTGCTGCCAAGCTCGTCAATATCGGTTCTGCGAATGCACAATCTAGCCAGAGAAACTCGGCAGATCTGCCCATCATTAAACCGGGTACGAACACATCGTTTGGCTCATTAAAGCAGATTGAGGCGGGTGTCCTGAATGTCGGATATGCTGAAGTGGGTTCCACGAATGGTCGTCCGGTAATCCTCCTGCACGGCTGGCCCTACGACATTCACAGCTTCGTCGATGTTGCGCCCTTGTTGGCATCGGCAGGCTATCGGGCGATCGTCCCGTATCTGCGCGGCTATGGTACAACGAGGTTTCTTGCCAGTGAAACGCTCCGCAATGGACAGCCATCGGCGATCGCTCTCGATATCATCGCTCTAATGGATGCTCTCCAGATCGAAACGGCAATCCTCGCTGGGTTTGATTGGGGAGCGCGGACAGCCGACATCATCGCGGCACTCTGGCCTGAACGCTGCAAAGCACTCGTCTCGGTGAGTGGTTATCTGATCGGTAGCCAGGAATCTGGCAAGATGCCATTGCCGCCAAAGGCTGAGCTTGAATGGTGGTATCAATATTATTTTGCTACAGAACGTGGTCGGGCAGGCTACGACCAATACCGACACGATTTTGCTAAGCTCATTTGGCAGATTGCTTCGCCACAGTGGAATTTCGATGATGCGACATTCGATCGCAGTGCCGCGTCCTTCAACAATCCCGATCACGTCAGCATTGTAATCCATAATTACCGTTGGCGGCTCGGTCTGGCTGAAGGCGAGCCGAAATATGACGCTCTGGAAAAGCGACTTGCCGGCAGTCCAGTCATCACAGTGCCCACGATTACGCTTGAAGGGGATGCCAATGGTGCGCCGCATCCAGCAGATCCCAGTTCCTATGCCAAGAAATTCTCGGGCAAATACTCGCACCGCACGATCAAAGGTGGCATCGGGCACAATCTGCCTCAAGAAGCTCCACAAGCCTTTGCTAAAGCTGTCATCGAAGTTGACGGTTATTGATCGGCATTAGCCTCCAGAGGCTCATTGGTATAGTCAAAATTGTCGGAATTCGCAAGCCAACTCTGATTGTCACTGGCAGAAAAAGTCTCATCCCGTGGATATCGTAGGTTTGGCTCAATCAAACAATAGAGGTAACTATGGAAATAGCAGATGTCATTGTGATTGGAAGTGGTCAGGGCGGAGTTCCACTCGCGGCTGACTTTGCCAAAGCAGGTCAGAACGTCGTTCTATTTGAGCGCGATGCGTTGGGGGGCAGTTGCATAAACTATGGTTGTACGCCTTCTAAAGCCTTTTTAGCCGCTGCTCATGCCGCAGGTCGCGCTCGACAAGCCGCAAAGCTAGGCGTACACGCGCAGGTTGAAGTCGATTTTTCTGCGGTGATGGAGCGTGTGCGTAGTATTCGTCGCCAGTTTAACCAGGGTACCAAACGGCGGTTAGAGAGTGCAGGGGTTAGAGTTGTCTGCGCTGAAGCTGCTTTCACCGGAGAGCGAACTGTAAGCGGAGGTGGTGTGACGGTGCAGGCTCCGCTCGTCGTCATCAATACAGGCACATCCTCCGCTATTCCTGACTTTCCCGGTTTAGCAGGAACGCCTTATCTCACTAACCGAAATTTCTTTGATTTGCAGCAGCTTCCGCCCCGGTTGCTCGTGGTCGGCGGTGGTTACATTGCCCTGGAGTTAGGGCAAGGACTGGCGCGTTTAGGCAGCCAAACCGAATTAATTGTGCGGGGCGATCGCCTGCTGGCTCAAGAAGAATCCGATGTCAGTGCTGTGCTTGCTGATGCCCTTGAGCAAGACGGAATTGGGCTGCATTTCAATGTGACGGTTCAGCAGGTTGCTTACACTAACGGTGTGTTTACCCTAACGCTGAACAATGGTGAAGTCCTCAATGGGGAAGCATTGCTGATTGCAACTGGACGTAAACCGAATACTGGAGCATTAAATGCTGCGGTGACAGGCGTTGAATTAGATGCACAGGGTTTTATTAAAATCGACGATCGGTTTCAGACGACTTGCAGTGGAATTTATGCGATCGGGGACGCTGCCAAGCAGCCTGCTTTTACGCATGTTTCTTGGGAAGACTATCGCCGCTTGAAAGCCATTCTGTGTGGCGAACACCGGACACGCAGCGATCGGGTGTTAGGCTATGCCGTTTACACAGAGCCGCAAGTGGGTCGAGTGGGTATGACGTTAGAGCAGGCTCAGAAACAGGGTATCTCTGCCCGCGAAGTCACTCTGCCGATGGCTCATATCGCTCGCAGCATTGAGTGGGGACACGATCTGGGTTTCTACCGCATGGTCATCGACACCCAGACGAATTCGATTTTAGGAGCAACGCTGGTTGGATACGAAGCGGCTGAACTCGTGCACGTCTTTTTGTCACTCATGGAAGCTAAAGCAACGTGGCAGTTACTCGAACAATCGGTTCACATTCACCCAACTTACGGTGAGGCATTGCCCAGTCTCGCAAGGCTACTCGTTGGAGATGATATGCCAACCTGTCCCAATATGTAAGAAAGGAGCAACCAATAATATCAAGTTTGCTTGATCCCACCTTCCGCACCTTAAAGTGTCACATCTCTATTTGTTCAACTTGAAGTAGGCTTCGGAAAAAATTAGCTGAGTGCGAAAGATTATTCTGTAGATAAGTTAGTCTGAAGTTAGGTGGTACAATTAGAACTCTAAGTTATATGGGCAAAGCTATCCAGGCATTGTAAAAGTGCTATTTGTACCCATGTAAATTTTCTAATTCAGTCATGTAATAAGAGAGCCATTTTTTACGACACCAAGCGGGGATTGCTGTCGCAGGGGCAACCGTTAGCCACTTCCGCCTTGGAATCGCTGTCCCCTGGTGAATGACACTGATGCCTAAGCAATTGGTGCAAGGGGTTTCCAAGCTTGAAACCCCTTTGACAAGCCAAGATATAGGCAACTTGAACACTAGAAGCCGACTACAGACCAGCCGTGTTAAAGCTCATATCAGCCGCATTTGAGTAACCTTCGGCACCAACAAATTCCTCAAACGCTTCTTCAGTTAGAGTTCCCTCCTCCTCGTTACTGGCTTGGGTGACAATTGATTGAGCAGGAAAACCCGACGGAGAAACACCTGCTATAAAAACAGACAATCCAAATGCAGCAGGGTCTAGCTCAAACATGGCACACAAATAACGAGCGCGAGAACACAAAGCAGCTACAGCCATTGCCGCTAACTTTTTCAACGCCTCACCTTTAACAAACGAACGCTCCCCACAAGCAACAGGCATCCAATAAGCTCGAATTGCCTCCAGCGTCATCTGATTGCACTCTTTTGAGCATGACTTGAGGTAATTGAGCGTCTCGCTATCAACCGAGTCAGCTTGAGGACGAAAGCGAAATCTGACGTTGAGATAAACAGGCACTTGCAGTTTTAAAGCTTTAGGCACCTCGTGCCACCTCCGCTTTAGAAGAAGTACTCTTTGAAATAGAACGAGTTCTTCTTTGAGAAACTTCAAGCCAAATCGCATTACGGAGATATTCGTACAGACCAAAAGCATCACACATTCGATTGCCTGGTAGCTCACGAGATAACCCATTCGGGAGTTCAACACCGTGCCACGTAATGGTCGTACCTTTGAAGTAATCAGATAACTCTCGTTGAAGATAATCAGATGTACCACCGCAAAGTACTACTTCGTCTAACCGTTGCGGCAACACCTCTCTAAACCAGCTCGTCAAAGACATAGCGTACTCTTGCCGGGACGTCATGATAGCGCTCTTGAGTTTAAGTAAATCATTCTTGCGATGCAACTCATCTGTTGACCTCAACACAGGAATAAGAGCTTTAAAATCGGGAGGCTCGCCAGCTCGTGAGATTACCTCAGCTAGCTGATTAACATTCAAACCACTGGTTTTTTTCATCACCTTTTCCAGTAGCTTGATGAAGCCCAAATCCGAACTTGCTTTTTTGTTCACAGCTCCCCGTTGAGACACAAGTATAGAAGCATTGCGGAAACCAACCATTGCAACAGCTATAGATTTGTGCTTGAGGAGAGCGCTATTGAGGTTACGAGTGTGCATTAAATACACACCAGCACCTTCAGGCTTGCAAGCCCAATGAGTAACGGTAACATTTAACGTTCCATTGGGCGTCTCAAATGCCTTTAATCCCTTTTCAATTGCCGCTTGAAGTCGCCCTGCATTTTCAAATTCTCCAGGGGGGAGGAGAACGCCAAGGGCGGCTGAAAATTCATTCCCTAGCTGCAAATCAACAGAAGCCGCCCACACAGCCGCCAAAGCTTTGGGAACTGCTCTCTCGACTTTTAGCTGGGATAACCCAGCGTTGCCGTTAAACTGCTCTCGTGCTAAATACCCTACAGCATAGAATCGTTCGTCGCTACCAACCCAAGCTCTATCACCTGGTAATGAGCCATCCATACCCATCATCTTTTGGTTCTCGTAACTCACAAGAGAAGCCGACGGGAGTTCGAGAACTTCAGGCTCCATGCATAACGCCTTCGGTTGTTTGTCAGAACCCATGTAAACCACTTTGGTTAGTGAGCCACCAAAGTCCAAAACAATCAGTAAATCAGGAAAACCGTTTTTTTTCTTTCGACTCACAGCAATTAAGTTGATTAATTCCAAAAAAATTCAATTCAAAACAAAACAAGTTATGGTTAGCCGGAGGTCACCCTGTGGTCATTCTTCGGTCACCTTGTGGTCACTCTTACAACACGAAAGGTACTGTGAGAAGACATTTCAGGCCTAGTTAGGCACTCTAACTGAGACTTAATATCAGTTACCTTGGCCAGAAAAGAACCACAAAGT
>DATNPC010000788.1:0-2844 GCA_036703375.1 Allocoleopsis sp. | reverse complement strand
GTCAAGCCCTTTGATGCTCTGATGAATAGCATCGAACTGAGAGCGGATCATTGCCAGTAGCTCTCGCCGCGTGGATGGGGAACCATTGACGCAAATGAACATCTGTTTATCTTCCCGGTCAGCCTTGACCAGTGCCCGATTGTTCCGCTGCTTCAGTACAATGCCACTTCGCCACCAAGTTCTTCTCTCGGCGAGATGATGCATTCGTACAATGAAGCGAGAAATGATGCTGCTAGGGAGGACACCGTAGTGATACTGAAATGTTAGGGCATTATCCCAGTTACCTGTGGCAGGTTCCTCTTTCGGTAGCAGATCAGGAATGAGGAAACGCTCGCTTGTACCATCCTCCAGTGGAAAACACAGCTCGAACCTCCGCATCATATCCACGATGAACAGTTGCTTGCTGGGAGGATAGCGAGGACTGTCTAGAATCCGGTTGAGTTGAGTGCAGTCCAAAATTCCCCGGTATTCGGTCATTAGCAGATTGTCATTAAGGATCTTGTAAACTCCATTCGTGACCCATTCCGGGTTGAGTACTCCCATTTCTGCCAAACGCGGCTCATCCCGAAAATTTAACACAATACCGAGTCGATGCAAGAGTTCAATTAGCGTGTCCTGGCTAAGGGAATCGGTAATCTGCTTTGCTTGGCACAGGTGTTCATAGTCGTTGTAGGGAATGTAATCCTGCTCCATCTGTTCTAGGTGCGTTTTGAGTTCAAACCAGGATAGGGGCAACAGGTCATGAATATTCTCTAGCCTGCCGACTTCTTTGGTAAGTGTGGCTCGCAAGGTTTCCAAGCCTTTTCCTGTTTCGCAGGAGACTGCTACTATGTTCTGAATATTGGGGTACTTGTTCCGTAACCCCCGTTGATCGATGTCCAACGGATGCTGATCAATTTTGTTGCCCACTACAATTACGGGAGAATCGCTCCCAAAACTCTGGATAATTTTGAGCCAGTCTTCCAACCTGTTTTGTTTTTCATCCTCACGGGCATCCAGCACCAGTAAGTAGAGGCTGCGTTTGGTGAGAAAGAACTGGTGGGTCGCGTGCATAATTTCTTGTCCACCAAAGTCCCACACGTTGAGGCGAATCGTCTGGTCGTTAACGGAAATTTGCCAGTTCTGAATCTTAATGCCCTCGGTTTTGCGTTTGTGGGGATTGTAGCGGTTCTCAATCAGTCGTTCAACTAGTGAAGTTTTGCCTACACTTCCTTGACCGACCAAAAGTACCTTAGCCTCGTTTAATGGTTTTTTATGCTCCGCTTGTAGTTTCAGATAGTAATTGATGATGGTACTAGGCTCATCCCAGTCTGCTAAAACTTCAGGAGGAATAGGAAGTGGATTCATTTCGAGATCTAACTCAGCTAAATTTGAGAGTTGTTCAATTTCAACTGGTAAGCTCGTTAATTGATTTTTACTAAGTCGTAGTTCGGTTAAGTATTTAAGATGTCTGATTTCGGTCGGCAAATCTACTAGATGGTTACCGTCAATGTATAACGCTCTTAGATTGGTAAGATTTCCGATTTCAGGCAGTAGATATATTAGATGATTGTTAGTAAGAATTAGTTCATTAAGATTAAAGAGATTTTTAATACTGGAGGGTAGACTCGTCAATTTATTTTCGCTGAGATACAACAATGACAAGTGGCTAAGCTGTCCAATTTCGGTAGGAAGACTGGTCAACTGGTTATTGTCAAGATATAGCTCATATAAACAATTTAGCTGCCCAATTTCAGGAGGAAGAAACTCTAATCCCGCGTCTGAAAGGTCTAGTTCTCTCGCATTATCTTTAGCAGCTTTTTGAATGATTTGCAGCAGTTCTTCATTCGTCATTGTCAATGCTCACGCCTGGGCGCTCACTCATCTCATCGAGTTGGTTTAGTTGGTCAATCGTGCCTGAGCGCTCACTGTAACCAATCTAACGTCGAATCTGCAAGTGCCATCGCTTGAGCGTATGGAATAGATGGGTTTTGGCTGCACGTACACACCAGTACGCTCACAAGCATTAACCCCCACAATCCCTGTCTAAAGTTGAGCTAACTATAATTGGTGAGCAAGAAACTCGAAAGGTTTGGACATGACTACAGTCGCTATCTTGCCAGTATCTGATACAAACGGTGAGAGGCTTTATCGTGCGATCGCAGGTGACAAGCAATCAATAGGTAAAACCGCAGGTGAAGCGCTAGATGCATTGACTGCCCAGTTAGAAGGTAGTGAATTGGGCACCCTCCTAATTATCCAGAGTTTTCGTCCTGACTGGTTTTTTAGTACCGAGCAGCAACAGCGTTTATCTGACTTGATGAATCTGTGGCAAACAGCACGCCATCGCGGACAGACACTTCCTCCAGAACAGCAAGCAGAACTAGATAGTCTGGTTGAGGCTGAATTGAAAGCAGCCACAGTCCGAACAGCAGCTTTGGTGCAGCAACTCAGCCTAACGGAGAATTGTAAGCATCGGCTGTAAGTATGGAGATGCGATGCCTGCGAAAGATATCTACCACCAGACCGTTACCATTGCTTTAGTTAAAGATGGCTGGACAATTACTCACGATCCCTATCGCATTCGCCTAGCTAGAGGCAAAAATCTGTTCGTCGATCTAGGTGCAGAGCGATTGATCGCAGCCGATCGCGATACACAAAAGATTGCTGTAGAGATTAAGAGCTTCACACGAGCATCTGATATGAAAGATTTAGAAGACGCCTTAGGCCAATTTGTCCTTTACAGCCGTTTGTTACTCCGTTATGCCCCAGAGCGAACCCTCTATCTTGCAGTTACAGAAGAAATACGCAAAACAGTTTTTGAGGAAGAAGCAGGTCAAATCCTAATTGAGGATGGCATCATAC
>DATNPC010000787.1:0-8515 GCA_036703375.1 Allocoleopsis sp. | reverse complement strand
CTCAAAGGTGCCTCCGATATCCTGGCAGAAGAGGTGTCCGAAAAAGCTCACTTGCGTGCTTACCTGCGAGACTACCTCATGCAGAACGGGCTATTCGTCTCGCGGATAAAAGACGAGCGCCCCGAAGGTAGCACCAAGTATGAAATGTACCGAAACTTCCAAGCCAAAGCGAAAGATATTGCCCCCCATAATATGCTGGCACTCTTGCGAGGCGAGACGGAAGGTGTATTGAACCTTGACCTGTCCTTCGATGAAGACGCGGTTCAGTCTTACTTGGAGTCAGAGGAAATCCGGACAAAAATTCCGGCAGTTCGGAACTTTTACCGAGAGATGCTCAAAGATGCCTTCAACCGTCTGATGAAAACCTCTCTCACGACTGAAGTTCGCAGCGATCGCAAAGCGTATGCCGATCTCGAGTCGATTAAAACATTTGAAACCAATCTCCGGGAGTTGCTGCTGTCTCCTCCTGCCGGAATCAAGCCAACATTGGCTGTCGATCCAGGATTGCGGACTGGGTGTAAAGTCGCTGTCCTCAATGAAACCGGGAAATTTCTAGAATATCAAACCATATTCCCGCACACCGGACAGCGCCAAAAGGCCGCTGAGACGATCAAAAACTTAATTCAGAAGTACAACATTGAACTGATTGCCATTGGTAACGGCACCGCCTCCCGCGAAACGGATGAATTTATTGGAGACGTACTCAAGACAAGCGATCGCAAACCGATTAAGGTCATTGTCAATGAGTCCGGTGCTTCGATTTATTCGGCAAGCGACGTAGCCCGAGAGGAGTTCCCCGATCAAGATGTAACAGTACGGGGAGCAATTAGTATTGGACGCCGCTTGCAAGATCCACTGGCAGAGTTAGTGAAAATCGACCCGAAGTCGATTGGTGTCGGGCAGTACCAGCACGATGTCGATCAGAAATTGCTCAAGAAAAAGCTAGATGAAACAGTCGAAAGCTGCGTCAACTATGTCGGCGTCGATTTGAACACCGCATCCAAAGAACTCCTCACCTTTGTTTCGGGATTAACGCCAACCATTGCCAAAAACATCGTTAATTATCGCAACGAAAATGGCGCGTTTACCAATCGTCGCAAACTCCTGAAAGTACCGAAACTCGGACCAAAAGCATTTGAACAAGCGGCGGGTTTCTTGCGAATTCGTAATGGTGAGAATCCATTAGATAATACAGCCGTGCATCCTGAGAGCTATCCTGTGGTAGAAGCGATCGCATCCGATCTCACAGTACCCTTGACCCAGATAGCTCAGGCAGCCGACAAACTCAAGTCAATTGATTTAAAGAAATACGTGACCGATACCATCGGCTTACCCACCCTACGCGATATCATCAGCGAGTTGGAAAAGCCAGGAAGAGACCCTCGCGCCGAGTTTAAGTATGCCACGTTCAAAGAGGGAGTCAACGAGATTACAGACCTTAAAGAAGGGATGGAACTCGAAGGCATCGTGACGAATGTCGCTAACTTTGGGGCATTTGTTGACATCGGCGTGCATCAAGATGGGTTAGTGCATATCTCGCAATTGGCAGATCGATTTGTTGACGATCCGAAGAAAGTTGTCAAAGTCGGTCAAGTGGTCAAGGTACGAGTTATTTCTGTGGATGAGAAATTGAAGCGAATTGGTCTATCGATGCGATCGCCAGATAAAGAGAATGGTGGAGGTAGTAGCAAGAAAACGGTCAATCGTACCGAGTCCAAATCACCTACACTCAACGATCTAAAAGCAAAGTTCAGTAAGAAGATGTAAAATGTGCGTTGCAAGAGGTCTATTTGATTAAATGCAAAGATACCCGACTTCTTGAAGAAGTCGGGTATCTGAACAGCCAAAATTACGAACTGCTACTATTCCACTCTTCAGCAGCATCGGCGACAGCCCGCTCCACCGTCTTTTCCCCTAACATCGCTGCCTGCAAGTTCTCATAAATTGCCTTTTGCAACTTATTGAGGTTTTTCATCGTGGGAACCAACACTTCCGCATCTTGCATCTGACTGGCACTAATATCCCTCGCTTGCTCCACGGGTGAAGCTTTCCCATTACTTGTCAGAGAACGCCTATACTCCTGCAACGCCTCAATCGTAGACGGCAAAACATTCGCTTCTTTGGCAAAGGCAAGCTGATTGGGTGTATTCGTTACAAACAGCGCAAATTTGAGAGCCGCATCCGGCTTGTCTGTATCGCGAGGAATCACCAAATTCATCACCGCTACGTTCTTTTTACCCGTCTCCCCCGTAATTTGCGGAGCGGCAGCTGAGACTTGAGCAATCGATGGAGCATTTTTCGCAATCTCATCCATAAATTCTGCCCCACTCGCTAAAATCGCCGTCTCACCGGCTTGGTATAACTCGATCGCGCGTCGATGTCCTTGGGTGAGTGCTTCCTTGGGCATTAGTCCCTGTTTATAGAAGTCTACCCAATACTGAAACGCGGCTTTCCCTTGGGGTGTGTTAAACGCGGCTTTTCCTCGAGCATCAACTAAGTTAACTCCCATCTGAACCAAAGATTCCAGGAGTTCGCCGGAATCTTCTGGAACGACGGTAATGAAGAACGCATATTTGCCTGTCTTGTCTTTTATTTGCTTAGCCACCTGTGCCAGTTCTGCATAAGTTGCAGGTGGCTTGCTGACTCCTGCCTTTTGCAGCAAATCTTTGTTGTAAATCGTGACTCTTGTCGTGAGATACCAGGGAATGCCAAAGCTTTTGTTATTGAGGCTACTATCCTGCCAAATCTTTGGGAGGTACTGCTTGCGTACTGCTTCCGGCACGCGAGTATCGAGTTCCAACCAAGCATTGCGGGCTGCGAGTTGGGTGGCAAAGCCGGGATTGAGGTTCACAACATCGGGTGCTGTTTTTGCCGAAACGGCTGTCAGGATTTTGTTTTCCATGGTTGCCCAAGGAACATCCACCCACCGGACTTTAACGCCTGGATTTTGCGCTTCAAAGCTAGCAATCAACTTGTTGAAGTAGTCGGTAAACTTCGGCTGCAACTGCATCGTCCAGAACTCCAGTTCAGGACTCTGGGAAGGTGAAGGCGTTGGCCGACAGCTGATAACCAAGCTCACTAGCAATCCCACTAAAGCCAAAATACCGCAACGTCTCCAAGTTCTGATTCTGCTCATGTACACCTTCAGGGTTGATGCGAATGCGATCGCTCGTTTAAGAACAGCTTTTTCAGATCGCAGTACATCATCCTACTCTAGGCGGCTGTTAAAACTTCCTGTCAAACTGGGTAAATTTTAGGTAAACCGCTTTAAAACTCAAGCCAGGAGTGACGATGAGCGTTTTCCCCCGATTCTGCCAGTGCAATCAATTTACATTTTTTGATTTCCATCACTTGTTGCTCGAACAATAACTGATGGTAAATTTGAAGCATGGAAATTAAACGCACGGTGACGATTCTCTTGCCTACAGACCCTGACTTGCTGGCAACGGTGAAAGCCTTTCAGCAAGTTCAGCAGGCGCTGTCACAACCGTGTTATAACAAAGGGAAACCATTGGGCGCGATCGGCTTGCAACGCCGGTGCTATGACTTAGTCAAAGGCAAGCTCAGCGCTCAGATGACGATTTCTGCCATCCGAATCGTTGCCGGAGCTTACAAGTCTGCTAAGTCCGATCGCAAACCAGTCACGAAGCCGTTTGATTTTCAACGGGCTAGTGCGTTGTTTTTGGTGGGACAACGGGGACGAGATGCCGACTTTAGGGCAGATGGGACGTTGTCTATCTGGACGGTGGGAGGACGCAAGCGTCTCAACTACCAAGTACCTGAAGCCTTTAAGTCTATCCTCTCTAAGGCTTTGGAAATTGACAGTTTAACCGTATTTGAACGCAACGGTAAGCTGCTCGGACGGATGCGAGTTACCCTGGACGTTCCAACGCCGAAGGGAATTCACCCAGTTGGCGTGGATGTGAATGAAACCAACACCTTGGTTGCTGTGGATGCCGATGAGCGAGAGCTATTCATCAGCGGGCAAAGGCTGAATGTAAAAACTCGCCAGACGCACAAAACTCGCTCCAGATTGCTGCAAAAACTTGCGACTCGTAAGGCAGAGAAGAAAGACACGCGTTCAATTCGTCGTCTTCTCAAACGGCTTGGTTGTAAGGAACGCAATTGCGCTCGCACGTTCTGCCAACAGGTGGCGAAGCAACTAGTGGATTGGGCAAAGCCCGACTCTGTACTAGTGTTTGAAGACCTGAAAATGCCCAAAGTTTCTAAAAAGCTCCGGGTAGCCAGAGGCGTGCGGCATCGCCTTGCCCAATGGCAGCACTACCTGCTGCGCCAGAGCGTCACGAATAAAGCCCAAGAGCGAGGAATGGCGATCGAGTATGTCAATCCGCGATATACCAGTCACAATTGCTCGAAGTGTGGATTGCGTGGCAACCGGAATGGTCATCGATTTGAATGCCCCCATTGCGGACATCAAGACCATGCGGATAAAAATGCGGCGGTCAACATCAGAACCCGCTATACCGTTTTGCGAGCGGCTGGAGACAGCAACGCCCAAGCGCAATTAGCCCAAAGGCGATCGCAAAACGGTGAGTCTTGGTCAGTAGGCTCTGAAGCCCTGGAGCAATCTGAGGGTAAACCCGCAACAGTTACGCCAGCGGTACCCCCGCTTGGCTAATCGTTGCGGGTAACTGACAATAAATATCGCTTAACCCTAGTGATTCTAAGCTAGAGTGGGTACCATGCAACAGCATTAATCTTGTTAAACTAAATTTTTCTAGAAATTCACGTTGCTTATCTTTTTAACCTTCGCTCCCGCCGAACCAAGGTATGTTTAACCGTTTTAAAGATATATTTCCAAAGGGCAAGAAAGGCGTCGGGATCGAATTGGCCCCGGAACGAATTAATATTGCTCAACTGCGAAAACAAGGTCAAGGATTCAAAGTCACGACCTTGCACTCTCACGAGGTACCCGAAGGCATTTTCCAAGGGGGGCAGATTGCCGACTCACCCGCTTTGGCAGAATTGATTAGAACTGCACTAGCGGAAAGTAAGCTCAAAGTCGAGCATGTCGCTACCGCCGTTCCGATGCGGGAAGCGATTATCCGGATTATCCCAATTCCTGCCGAGCTAGACGATCAAGAACTGCGCGACATGGTATTGAACCATGAAGCAGGTCTATATTTACCGTATCCACGCGATGAAGTCGATTTAGATTACCAGAAGCTAGGCTTTTTCACCGATGAAGATGGGATTGAAAAAGTACAGGTACTCCTAGTCGCAACCCGCCGCGAGGTCACAGATATGTATATTGATACATTTCAGCAGGCGGGTTTGACCTTAGATGTACTAGAAATTAATAGCTTTGCTCTGATTCGGACGATCCGAGAGCAATTACGGCAATTTGCCCCACAAGAAGCTGCCGTGTTAGTGGACATTGAATTTGACAGTACTGAGATTGCTATCATCGTCGATGGCGTTCCTCAGTTCTCCCGTACTGTCCCTATCGGAACCTATCAACTCCAGAGCGCTCTATCGAGAGCGATGAATTTACCAACTTCAAGAAATACGGATCTACTGCAAGGTATGACCATTCCTCACACACCACCGGATGGCATGCGTAGCGGACAGACGGGGATTAATCCTGGGATGGCCGCTCTGTTAAGAGTTTTAGGCGAACTCGCTGATGAACTACGCCGCTCGATCGATTTTTATCTGAATCAGAGCGACAATCTAGAAGTGGCACAGCTACTTCTAGCAGGACCGGGTGGTGGAATTGGTCAGCTGGATGAATTTTTCACGCAACGGTTAAGCTTACCAACGACTCAGGTAGATCCAGTCACAGCGCTTTCCCTCGATGTGGAGCGAGAAATTCCCCCCGTGCAGCGACCAGGATTAGGAACTGTATTGGGATTAGGATTGCGGGAGGTTTAAAGCCATGTATAGTCTAGATATCAATTTTTTAAAAGACCGGGGCATACAACCAGAGCCTAGTACTGGTCCGAAACCAATCCCAAAGGGGTCGATGACACCTTTAGTGGTTGGAGTGATCGTGGGACTCCTTCTACCAGGGATAGTCGGTGGACTCTGGCTATTCTTGCAACAGCAAAACGCCCAGTTAAGGGAGCGAGACGCCCAATTGCAAGCGCAACTGGATCAATTGAAAATTGGGCAGAAAAAAGTTGATCAGCTCAACAAGCAAATTGCCGATGTGAAGTCTGAAACAGAGGCGCTAGCCAGTGTATTTAATGAGATTAAACCCTGGTCAGCCATGTTAGTGGATTTGCGCGATCGCATTCCTCCCGGTGTCCAAATTAGCTCCATTCAAGAATCACAAGAAGCAGCGGCGGCTCCCTCTAGCCCTAGCTCTAGCAATTCAAAGACTACTAAAGATAAAGCGGCCGCCAGCGCTCTACGCCCAACTAGGAAGCTGGAAATAGCTGGTACAGCTCGCTCGTTTGATGATGTAAATTACTTCTTACTCACGCTTCAGCGATCTGCCTTTCTCAAACCTGATGAAACTCAACTCATCAGTGCTGAGTTAGTATCCAACCCGAACAAGTTGGAAGTAGATATTCCCAATAACCGAAATCAATCAGCAGGGCGAGTAACCTACGAACTGCCCAAATTAGTGCAATACAAGATTCAAACTAACCTGAGTGATGTCCCTGCCAGCGATCTACTGCGAGAGTTAGATCGCAAGGGAGCTGTGGGACTCGTGACTCGGATTAAAAGCCTTCAGGAACAAGGAGTGATTCAACCATGACATACGCCGATCAAGAATTTATTCCTGCTGAAGGTCAAGAGGAAACACCGAATTATCCTACAGCCTTTGGCATTACCTTTACTCCCCGAGTTGGAGGAATAGTCATTGCAGTTTTAGGTCTTTTAGGGGCCACTTACCTCCTCATGAATGTGGTGCAGCCGACTTGGGAGGAATATCAGAATTTGCAGAGTTCGGTTCAAGACAAGGAGAACCAAATTCAAGGACAGAAACAACTCCAGCAGCAGATTAAGGCAAAGGAAGCAGAGCTGGTGAAAGCTAAACAGCAAAATAAGCAGGTACTAGCCTTATTTACCAACGAGAAAGCGCTTGATACCCTGTTGCTAGATATTAACAATCCTGTAAAGTCAAGAAACGGCACGTTAGTGAGTTTTAAGCCCGAGGCGAATAATTCACGACAAGCGGATAGTAGCGATATAGTTAATGATGGTTCTTTGGGTCCGCTGGTGAACGGGAAGCTAAAGCGTGAGAGGATTGATGTAGAACTTAAGGGAAATTTCGACCAAGTTCAATCAATCTTGCGTAGTTTTGAGAGACTACAGACTCTATTGCTGATTAGGGACTTTAAAGCCCAGCTCGATGACGATCAAGGTCTACTCATCAACCCAGCTAATGGGAAATCACTTCCTGCCGTCTTTAAAAAGGAAGACAACAAAATAATTCCAGGTGGGAAACCGGATCTCAAAACAACGTTTACTCTAGAGGCTCTGTCCCCAGTGACGGATGAGGACACGAAGGAGGCAACAGCGGCGACAGCGGCGACAGCGGCGACCCAGAAAGCCAAAAAGTAACAAGTATCGCGAGATGCTATTAGCTGTTAGCTTTGAGAAAAATTCAAAAGGGTATAACTATCAACCTCCGGAAGCTAACGGCTACAAGCTATTCGCTAGATAGCTCTAAATAGGTGAGGAGTGAACTGTGAGACAGGCTCAAATAATAGGTGGAATGGTCATTGGAGGAGCAGTGGCGCTATTGGCGACACAGCCTTCTCTAGCTGCGGTGACGCAAGTGACCGCTGTAAAGCTTAACCAAAGCGAGGGTGAGTTGCAACTCACTCTAGAAACCCCCTCTGGCGATGAGCGCCCGCAGGTTGAAACGGTCAGTCGAGGTAACGATCTAGTAGCAGATATTGCTAACACTCAGCTGACCTTGAATGAGGGCGAAAGCTTCCGTCAGGAAAAGCCAATGCCTGGGATAGCTGAAGTTTCGGTCAGTCAGCTCGCTCCTGACAAAGTGCGGGTCATCGTGAGCGGGGAAACTAAAGCGCCCACAGGGCAGGTTCTTCAGAAAGATACTCAGCAGATTAGCCTTAACTTTAGTATGACAAAGGGCGATCGCACAGCGCCCTCAACTCCTGAAACGCCAGTGGCAACGCCCACTGCATCAACCCCCTCAGCATCAACACCATTAGCTCAAACGCCACATTCAGCCGAAGCTACACCGGCAGATGAGAAGCAAAAGCTAGTAGCTCAAGTTCCGAGCCTACCGCCAACATCCACAGCCCAGACGCCAAGCATTCCTCAAACAGTACCACCACCAGCACCAGCTACTCCAACTCCTCCAGCTGCGCCGAACGTAGCACCTCCAAGACCAGATGTTTTAGTTCCTAACCCTAAAATTACGATTGAAGGAGCACCAGCTCAACCTGCCGGTGCCGTGCAACCCGTTGCCCCTGCTCCGCCCTTCTTACCGAGAGCAATCGCACCACCAGTCGGTGATATAGCGATTTCCAATATCAACGCTGCTCCGACCATTATCGATATGGGGACA
>DATNPC010000786.1:0-3310 GCA_036703375.1 Allocoleopsis sp. | reverse complement strand
TCATAGCTGTCTACAATTAATTCATACTCGGTGAGTATTTCTTTAACTATCTCATAGTCAGATTCGTTTTTTTTGACTTGTTCAATTAAACTTGATGGCAACAATTCCTTGAGGATTGGCAACCAATAATTAAATGTATCATTAGCTGTTGACTCACTCACTCCAAACTGGATGCCCAGAAGTTGAAATGTCGTCAGATGTCTGAGATAAACTAAGGTTAAAATAATTGGCTCTTGGAGAGATAGTTTAGGTTTGCGACCACCGCCTCTGGAGATAATTCTAATTTTCTGGGATTCTAATAACGCTTGTTTTTTTTAGTGTAATTGTTCGGCATTATACAATAATACTTTTAACTCAGGATAATCCAACCCAATTAATCGCTTGGTTTCTTGAGGATTCGCTTCAATGTGTTCAAGTATTGAACTCATATTTTTTTAACAAAAAAACCTCTTGTATTCTTTTATCACAAAAAATTACTATTTCGGAGATGTCTTTTTTACAACCTGCCCACGTCCCCAACTAACTTGCGAGAAAAACTAAGCAATCCCGATTTGCTACTGCTGCCAAAAATCATCAAAGCGCATCTGGAAAATCACTTTCCGTCCTTAGTAATCGCTCATGTGGAAAACGGGTTGGGTAAAGTGGCACAAATCAACCTGTTTGTGCCGGAGTCCAAAACTCGGACGCGAACCTACGTGCTGATGTACGGGCTACCCAAACACCCTGCTTTTAAGGCTTTTGGAAAACAGTTTCTCAACTTTGCCAAAGTTGTCGTTGAGCAGGATGCAGATATTTTGCCTAAGATTTACCCGAATACACCTCAAAAAATCAAACTCAATAACGAAGTTGGCATGGATTGGGCAAGGCGTAATTTTGAAAGCTGGCCAGCTATACAGTGAACAGTGAGCAGTGAGCAGTGAGCAGTGAGCAGTGAGCAGTGAGCAGTGAGCAGTGAGCAGTGAACAGTGAACAGTGAACAGTGAGCAGTGAGCAGTGAGCAGTGAGCAGATACTTTTCGGGAGATTTAGACCCCAAGAAGAGTACTACCGCCCTTCTGATGGGTGTCTCCTTCCTCCCCCTTTCTACTGTAAAGACGCGAATGCCCTTGTCTCTAACACTGATAACTGGCCACTGGTCACTGCTCACTGATAACTGATGAATGCGATCGCTAATTTAACCTAAACAACAGCCAGACTCCTGCCAGCGCGACTAATACACCGAGCAACGCTCTGGGACTCACTCGTTCACCCATCCAAACCGCAATCGGTAAGACAAACAGAGGACTAGTAGCGATAAGCGCTTGAGCGATGCCTGTTTCTGTATATTTGAGAGCGGTTTGTTGCAGCCAAATGCCTAAGTAAGTGCTGAATAACGCGGTTACAGCAATGATGCCCAGTAGTTGTTTGGATAGTAAGGGTTTAAACGAGTCTGTTGATGGCTGTTTGATGGGTATCCACAGCAGCAATATCAACACACCACCAATAATTCGTAGGAGCGTACTCCACAAGGGGCTAATGGTTGTTTCAGCTAAGGCAGCACGGGATAAAACGGCTCCACTGGCTTGTCCTAAGGCTGAAACTAGCCCAAAGCTGACACCTCGTAGTGGGTTGATGGGTTTGCCAGCAGAACCCGGTACCCGTTCGCCAATCACCCAAGTTACGCCCAAGACGGTGAGCAAAATTCCTATCCAAGCTCCAGAACTTAAGGCTTCTTGCAAGAACATCAGTGCGATTAATGCGGCTAAGGGGGGAGCTAAGGCTTCTAAAAGCAGCGTGCGTCTCGCTCCTAAATTGTTTAAGGCTTCAAAGTAAAACGTATCGCCCAAACCAATGCCAACAGCACCGCTCAGCAGCAAGCATCCTAAAGTAACTGAGTTCATGCCACTGGGGAAGATATTACCTTGCACAAGGAGCGTCAAAGCAATGAATGCGATCGCAATGACGCCCTTACTCAAGTTCAATAGTAAGGGGGGGATTTTTTGCCCCAGATGCGCGTACACAACCGCAGACAATGCCCATAAAAATGCGGCACCCAAAGCCGCTAGTTCTCCACCAAAGTTTGTCATCAAAAAATGTAGTTAGGTAGATGGATATCAATCAAGATAACTAACTTGACTCAGTTGTTTTTTGTCCGCCGTCAGTGGTCAGTTGTCCGTTATTACTGACCACTGACCTACAGCCCAAGTTTAGAAGGGAAGATGTCTTATCGACTTGGGCATTTCGTTGGTGCTATCTTTGGGGTAATAGCGCTTCTCCAGCCAAATTCGCATTTCTTCTTCAGAATCGACGCAAATCGAGCGCCCTGTATTAGGGTCATAGCCGTGCCACCAAACTTGACCCGTGCGATCGATATGTTGCCAGATTCGAGGCTCCTGTCCTTGAACAATTGATGTAACTAAATGTTGCCAGAACTGATGAAAAAATGAAGATAGTTTGCGCGTTTTCCGTTGATTCTCTTCAGTTTCTTTAACAAGATGTTCTAGCCTTGTGGGGTTGGTAGAATGCACAGAGTTTGACATAGGAAATTACCTCATTACGAGGATTAATCCTGTTTTTATCCTCACAATTTCAGCTTAGCCAAGATTGAACTTGACTATCAAAACAATCTATGAATAGGTAATATGAATAAAATCGATGGATAGATAATGAAATTATTGGACGGCATTTGACACAATTCTTAAATAGTGCTTGCATCACCCCTATGACTGGCATCAACCCCTACAAAATCAAAATTTCTCAACTGCGTGCGTTAGTCGCCGTGGCAGATTATGGTAATTTCAGTGAGGCAGCCTTGCACTTGGAGTTATCTCAGTCGGCTGTTAGCCACGCGATCGCAAGTTTGGAAGAAGAGTTAGGGGTCATGCTACTCTCGCGAGGGCGTCATGGAGCGCGATTGACGCCTGTGGGAGAAAGAGCGATCGCGTTAGCACGACAGGTGTTGCAATTACTAGAAGGCATCGTCAAAGAAGCCGATCGCGAAAAAGGATTGCATGGCGGACAGGTGCGAATTGCCGCTTTCCGCAGTGTGGCCACTCATATCCTGCCCACAGTAATTGCCCGTTTTCGCCGTCACTTCCCGCAGATTAGCGTAACGATTACTGAATTTTTTGACTTTGCCGGAGTAGAGCAAGCCTTGCGTGAAGGTCAAGCAGATATTGGCTTCACCTATCTGCCCTCGACTGAAGAATTTGAAACGTGGGAAATTCTCCGAGATGACTACGTCGCTCTACTACCCCCCAATTCCAGATTGAGAAGCGCTCATCTCACTTGGAAGCAGCTATCCACCTACCCCTTAATCGTTCCCTCCACCA
>DATNPC010000785.1:0-5889 GCA_036703375.1 Allocoleopsis sp. | reverse complement strand
CGGTTTCGTAGTGGGTATGGAGCCAAAGCTGACAGGTAGTGATGCGACTGTCGGCGCTCTCCTCCCTGGTGGTCACAGGGCAGACTCTGATACTGGGTTGCACATCGAAGGCTTCTACAAATTTGCAGTGTCCAAAAATATTTCGATCACTCCTGGGATCATCTGGCTGACTGCCCCTGGCCACAACGATAATAACGACGATATCTTTATTGGTGCAGTTCGGACAACTTTCTCCTTCTAATGGCTGTTTGAGCGAAACTGGCTACCATAAATGCTCTCATGATCAATGAGGGCATTTTCTGCCCAAAGATTGCTCTATCCACTTACAGTTTGGGCATCAGCTGAGGCAAAAACCACCAATAGAATTTATACCAATCCTTTCAAGGGTTTTAGGTAGTTGCATAAGCTAACCAAGAGCGCCAGAAGATGTAAGTTGACATCAGCGCAAGCAGGATGCGAAAGGAAAAGGTTACTATAGCATCTGGCAAATAAGGTAGCCAACGGGTACCAATAGCAGCACCAAGTACTCCTCCGATGCCTAAGGTAAGACCATCTACCCACAGGATATTGCCATCCCAAGCATGACCGACACAGGCAGAGAGCGTAGCAATGACAGAGACAGCAAGGCTAGTTTGGATCGCAACCTTAATTGGCTCTCCGAGCAGCAGTATCTGCATCGGTACTAAGATCACACCTCCACTCACACCGAGTAGACCTGCCAGTAATCCAGCTAGGCTACCTGTACCTAGGATGGTAGCCATGACGCTAGCTCTTCTCTCTTTATCAGGTATAGGGTCGCCTTGACGGAGCAGTTGTTTTTTTAACCCAATAAGATAAAAGTTGGTGGAGAGTAAAACTCCGAAGCAAAATAGCAATATATGAGATGGAAATTGATGGGCGAGGCAGACACCCATTTGAGCAGTGGCTAAAGCGGGCAAGGCTAGGTAAAATACTTTTTTAAATTTCAAGAACCCCATCTGCCAGTTCTGCCAACTTCCGGAGAGGGTTACAACTACGATCGCAAGGTTACTGGTTGCTGTAGCCTGTATTGGTTCAGCTCCAAGAGCGAGCATTAGAGGGATCGTCAAACATGCTCCACCTATTCCGAAGAGTCCAGATAAAATCCCCGATAGTAATCCACCCAGTGGAAGAAATAACCACTGCATTGAACTCCCCTTACTGTATCGAACTACAGAGTGTAAGTTAAGGTGTATCTGAGTCAAACAGAGCTAGCTAAATGAAAACTCTTTCTAACAATTCGATTGCGCTCGACCCAATGCTTCCATCCACTAGCTCCTAGCCCAGGTTTCTTCCTAAGAAGCCTCAGGTAAGTAAATCTACAATAGGTCGGATAGTACCAGCACTATAGGTGAACAAGTAATCTAGTCGATCGGCTACTAGCTGTAGAATCAAGTCGTTGTAGCTCATGCCGTATTCTTGAAGACCCATTGATACCAAGCTGGTTACCGTATCCGTTGGCTTCTTCAGATCTGGCTTGGGATTCGCTTCTAAAACGTGAAGTACACCGTTAGCATCAGCTCTGATATCGACGCGAATGAGAGAGCGCAAGCTGAATTCCAAGTAGAGTCGCTGTGCCAAATCCACTAAACTCTGCTTCAGCTCGGACTCTTCCTCTCCAATCAGGCGAGTGCGATCTGATGTAATGGCTCTCCTATCCATCGAAGTAAAAATACGTTCATCTTCATCGAGAACTCGCTCAAGGGTCGAAAAAGCAAACGGACTTGCATTTTTCGCAAATTTGCCTTTCGAGCAAGTAACAGGTCCACAAACGGCCACGCAGAACTCTCTTCCAGGCAAATAGGTTTCAATGAGAACGGTGTTGTGGGTCAGGTGGAAAACCTTAGTCGCGACCCAGGGCAGCTCTTCAACAGAGTCAACGACATGGACATGGAGCGAAGCGCGCCCCGAAGCTGGTTTAACAACGAAAGGACCCTGATAGTCCCCAAAGACCTCAACAAACCTAGTATCTTTGTGCGGATTGAGTACTCCCCGTGAGGGATGCCAGGTTAGGAAAGGAGCTGACTTGATGCCTGAAGCTTGCAACTCTCGCTTAAAAGTGGGCTTATTGTCCAGTATGGAAACGTTAAGAGGGTTGTGACCGATGTAGGGAATACCCAGCATTTCCAGAGTAGCGGGGGTGTGACACAGTGGATTGTAACCCTGCACGCCGCCGGTGTTTAGCCACGCTAAGTGAATCTTCTGCTCTTTGAGATGTTGAGCGAGATTCATGTCATCAGGCATTAAAAATACATGCTGAAATCCGATTTCTAAGAGTGTCTGCTGGATATCACGGGCAACAATTTCATAGCTTTTCCACGATCGCGGATTGTGGGTCTTATGAATAACAGAGCCTTCCTTATTACTATCACCACCGTAAATGACAGCAATTCGTAGCGTGGAGCGTAAGCTCTCTAGATAGCGAGGCAGCAGACTGAAATCGTAATGGAAGTAACTGTGCGTAGGGGACTCCAGGTCCTGAATTTGCCCAACCATAGCTGTGTTTATCATCGTTGCAACCTCTCAATTGAGTTAAGTAACCTTGAGTGAGTAGTCTAAGTAGACTAAACCGCACTGCTCTCGTACACCCTACTGGTCTTGTCAGCAACCGGCACTTGAGGTTGCTTCTCTCTTAGCTGGGTACGATGCATTAACCGTCGAGCATTAGGATCGAACGGATCGCGACGGTGCATAGTGCAGCGGTTGTCCCAGAACACTACGTCCCCTACCTGCCATTCATGCTTCCATGTCAATTCAGGTTGGGTGGAACGAGACCAGAGTTCGTTGAGCAGCTGCTCGCTCTCTGCCACAGACAGACCGCAAACATAAGCATTACGGCGGCGACCTATGTAGAGCGCCTTACGCCCTGTTTTCGGGTGAGTACGAACAACCGGATGAATGGGACCGGGGCAGGTCACAACATCGGTAACGGGCTGCTGACCCAAGCGCAGCTGCCCTGCCGCGTTGACACTACCGTCATGCTTGATGCTCAATCCCTCAACTCTGCGCTGCAAGTCGCTAGTTAGACTCTCCCAGGCAGCGTACATATTGACAAACTCCGTACTACCTCCAGTAGGCGGCACTTCAAGCGCATACAGGAGGCTCCCAATCGGAGGAACCTCTTCGTAGGACATATCAGAGTGCCAATCTACCTCCCCAGCCCCGAGGTTACCAATTGGTACTCCATTCTCAATTACATTAGAAACCACGAGAACTTCGGGAAAGCCTTCAACCCAATATCGGTGGCTAGTGCCGATTGGTGGGGAGTCAAGTTCTCCAAAGTTTTTGCTGAAGGCAATTAACTCGGCATCTGATATGTGTTGATTCCGAAAAACTAAGATGAGGTGTTCGTACCAAGCTTCTTCAATGGCATTAATGGTAGCCTTGCTTAGGGGTTGAGCAAGATCGATATCGCAAATCTCAGCACCAAGGGCTGGCGATACCCTACGAATAGATAGGCTCATGGTAAATCTCCTTCACTATTGTTTGTAGCGGCTTAACCTGTCCTGCAAGATTTGTCAGCTTATTTACTAAGCACGCGAGAACTGGAGTTGGATGCCACCTGATGATTTTCCTTGAGGTAACTCAAAGCTTGGTCAACCAAGATATCGTTCTTTCTCGCCAAGGCTTCTTTGGTTGAATAGGCAACATGAGGCGTACAGATTACGTTAGGTAACTCAAATAGCGGAGAAGAGGTAGCTGGCTCTACATCGTAGACATCTAGTCCAGCACCTCCTAACCTGCCATCTTGTAGCGCTTCCGTCAGTGCCGCATAGTCTAAAACCGAACCTCTGGAAGTGTTAATGAGTAGAGATCCCCGCTTCATTAGGGATAATCGATATTTGTTAATGTAATTTTTATTGCTGGCAGTCGAAGAGAGATGGAGTGTAACGATGTCCGCTCGCGGCAACAATTCCTCTAAGCAACACCTATTACTCTGATGAGTTCCAGGCTTATCTGCAATGATGACTTGCATGCCCAGGCATTTACCTAACTGTTCCACTTGTCTGCCTATCGTTCCATAGCCGATAATACCTAGAACTTTTCCATGCAGCTCGAAATTCAAACTTGTATTAGAACGCCACTGACCAGAGACTGTCTGGGTATGAGAAGCTACTAAATTCTTTGCTAAAGCAAAAATTAAGGCAAAGGTATGCTCGGCTACTGCAATGGCAGATAAGGATGGAATGTTACGGACGGTTATTCTCATTTCGTCAGCAACGTCCATGGGTACATAGTCTAAATTGCGCGCTCGCAAACCAATGTATCGGCAGTTTTTCATCAGCCGAAGTTGCTCGGGCAGTAGCTTATTGTGCAGCAATAAAAGATGGCACTGTTGAAACAAGGAGCTGCTTGCATTCGCAATCTCTATAAATTCAACATCAGCATAAGTAGCTAGCTGCTCCAGATGCACTTTGCAAAGACGAATATTCTCATCAATCAAGCATAAGTGTGGCAACTTCGGCTTCTCCCTTCTTGGTGGATACATCTTCTGAGTATGCAAGCTGTTGAACAGCAATCGCAAAGACTTCAGCAAGCTTGTGCAGGTACTCCTAGAGTAAGCGATCGCATTTAAGCCATTTGCAGCTGAGGCACTTTCGCTCTAAACTGTGTGCGATACAAAATTCGTCGGCTATTTGGGTCAAACGCATCGCGACGGTGTATTGTGCAAAAATTGTCCCAGAGCAGCAAGTCCCCCACCTGCCAGTCGTGGTGCCATCTTAATTGAGACTGGGTGCAATGATTCCAAAGCTCGTCAAGCAGTTCCTCACTCTCGGGCACTGGTAATCCAGGGATATAAGCATTTCGGCGACGACCTAGGTAGAGTGCTTTGCGACCCGTGATGGGGTGAGTACGCACGATGGGATGAACGGGACCGGGACAGGTAACAACATCTGTAACAGGTTCAGATCCCAACCGCAAGTAACCGGCAGCGTTAATACTACAGTCATGCTTGATGCTCAGGTGTTCAACCTTACGCTTCAATTCACTAGGCAGCGTCTCAAAGGCTTCGTACATATTGACGAACTCTGTTCTACCACCGTTCACTGGAGGAACTTCAACTCCGTAGAGGGTGATACCCAGTGGTGGCACTTCTGTATAGGACATATCAGTATGCCAAGGTATTTCTTTATGACCGAGACTACCGATCGCTTTCCCATTTTCAATCACATTTGAAATCACTAAGATCTCTTCAAAGTCTTTGGGATTGCACCGACCATTCTCATTTGGTGGCGCGATGTCCAGTTCGCCAAACCGTCTGCTGAAGGCAACTAAATCAGCCGCTGATAGGTGCTGGTTGCGAAAGACTAAAGCGATATTGTCGTACCAAGCTTCTCGAATGGCATGAAAGGTAGCATCGTCAAGCGACTCAGAGAGTGTAATGTTGAGAATTTCGGCTCCAAGTATCGGCGACAGTTTACGGATAGATAAGTTCACGATTAATATCCCTCACTACATTTCAAGATGCACTAGACAGCTTAAGAGCTAGTTCGCCTTTCAGTTTCGTCACTATCTTAAGTAGTACTGATGAAGAGAAAAGCACATGGGGGCAAAGGCATCGGCTGACAACTCTCTTGAAGAGCCACCTGCTTTGTCCCCCGTTAATGGACGCTACAACTGTATGCAATCTCGCCCTAATGTCTCTGCTGACTAGACAACCACCAGAAAAAAGGTATCAGGATCTATCAGCGAGATAATGCAGATAACTCTATTACTGTATTTGCTGTATTATTTCCAGAAACAGTGAACTGATAACCTAGCTAAGTTAACCTTGTCTAGATATAACGGTTGGTGATTTGGAAATTCTTCTCTCAAGATGCTCAGGCAACGCTCAGGATCGCACACATCATGATGTAGTTCAATGATTAC
>DATNPC010000784.1:0-15188 GCA_036703375.1 Allocoleopsis sp. | reverse complement strand
CGGAAATTAAGTTTCAGCTACCGTGATACAAGGATTTCAGGTTAATTATCGGAGATGTCTAATGAGATTTCTAGCAAGCGGAATGGTGGGTGGTCTGTTTGTGTGTGCTTTAGCAATGGCATAGATACGTTGTAGACCGGGATATTGCTACTCGTCCGACCCTCAGGATGACCGTGGTGGGCGTGGCCGTGGAAGACAGCCGTTACCGAGTAGCGGTTCAAGGGTTCCTCCAGTCGGCTAGAACCTAAAAAGGGAAAAATTTCAGGAGGTTCGCCTTCAACAGTCTGCTGGATGGGTGAGTAATGAAGTAGGACGACACGGTGTTCGGTTTGTAGCTTCGCTAAGGCAAATTCCAACTTGAGTGCTTCGTCTACTGCCTCATGAACGAAGCGCTTAATAGTCTCTTCACCCCAAGCGCCTAAAGTTCCCCGACCAAAGCCACCTGCAAAACCTTTAACACCAGCGAAGCCCACTCCATCGATTTCGCAGGCTTCCCCATCGAGCACGTTAACACCAGCGTCACATAAGATATGTTTGAGTTCGTCTTGTTGTCCCGACTCATAATCGTGGTTACCAAAGACTGCAAGAGTAGGAATTCTGGTGGTGCTTAGTTCCTTGGTGAGGATGTGTACTTCTTCTGGTAGACCGTAGTCAGTCAAATCTCCACACAGTAAGAGTACATCAGCATTGTCGGCAATTTTCTCAAATAGCGGCTGTAGAGTTCCTTGGGAGGTTTTGCTGCAATGGATATCCCCAACTGCTGCTATCCGCACCTTCTCTTTTGCGATCGCCATTTGTTCCTCCATAAAGCTCCAAGGGCGTCAACTGTTCTCCTCCAGACTGATACAACTCCATAGGCAACCTAGGAAGAGGCTAGTCTCTGCTCCACAATGGCGCAAGGTAGGCTCGTTTTCATGCGTCCGTGGTCGCATTTTTTAGGCTAGACAAGCCTTACCAAGTAATGTCTCTAGGTTGAGGATAAATGGCTGGCTTTGGGTCAGGATCGAGAAATTAACCGAGCCGATGGCTGGTCGGTCTGCGAGGTAAAGATTCGTGGCTCCGTCAGTGTATAAACAAACCGATCTTTTCTATGTCGTCGTATATCCATCTCACTACCCAGGACGATCTCGATCCGAAAACTCGTGCGTTCTACTGCAAAGTGCTGACAACGTTAAAAGCATCTGGAATACCATTTCTCCTCGGCGGTACCTATGCCTTTGAGCGTTATACCGGGATTGCACGCCACACGAAAGATTTAGATATTTTTATTCGTCGGAGCGATTGCGATCGCATCTTCGAGCTATTCTCGGCGAAGGGTTGCAGTACTGAACTGTCCTATCCGCACTGGTTGGGAAAAATCTTCTGCCAAGAGGACTTTGTTGACGTAATTTTTAACTCGGCAAACGGTGAGGATGAGGTCGATGATGCTTGGTTTAAAAATGCCGTTGAGGAAAGAGTTTTTGATATCCCTGTCAGCATCTGTTCGGCAGAAGAACTGATTCGCTCCAAAGCATTTATCATGGAGCGCGAGCGCTATGACGGTGCAGACGTGGCGCACCTACTTCACGCTTGTAGCGAACAGCTTGACTGGTCGCGCCTGATCGAACGTTTCGGTTCCTACTGGCGGGTACTGTTAAGCCACCTGATTCTCTTCGGCTTTATCTATCCGAGCGAGCGCCAACAAATTCCGGATTGGGTGATGCAAGAACTCCTGCACCGCTTGCAGCAGGAAATGAGCAGCGCCCCTCCTAAAAAGCGAGTTTGTCAGGGTACGCTGCTATCTAGAGCTCAGTACTTGATCGATATCGAGAGCTGGGGGTATAAAGATGCTCGGCTTCACCCTAGAGGTAATATGAGTGCTGATGAAATCGAGCAATGGACGGCACCCATTTTTGAAGAAGAGTAGATTTTTTGAATTCACCTTGGTGCTTTCTCTGTTGCGATCGCATCGTACTGGATACGCACCCACTCCTCAACTTTTCCCAGCATTGAGGCGGACAACTTTGAGAGCATTCCATTAACGATGTTTCTCCTACAATGTCTCTGGTTTAGAATCAATCTTTGCGTAAAAATCGTCATTAGCTCTCAGAAAAGCTGGTCGCTTCATCAGTCGATTTATATAGGCTTTAACAGGATTATCTTCTTTGAGAATTCCTAGTTTCAGCGCCCACAATAATACGCCACCCGTAACAACATCAGCGGCACTGAAGCGATTTTCGACCAGATAATCTTGCTCTTTAAGCAGCTCATTCAGGGGAGAGCAAACTTTGGCAAACCATTGCTCAGCGTCTTCTTTGGATACGTGAGTACGCTGTTTGACGGGGAGTAACTTTTCCGGTAGATTCGGTAAAACATGAAACATAAATTGCTCTACCGGCGGCTCTAGAGTTATAGAAGCATAAAATAACCATTGATAGTAATAGCCTCGTGCCGAGGTTAAGGGGAGCGGCGCAAATCCTTTCTCCGGGTACTTGTCCGCCAGATAAGCACAAATTGCCGCCGACTCAAAAATCGTTACATCCCCATCAACGAGTACAGGAATTTTGCCATGAGGATGAAGCTGACGGTATTCTGGCTGTTGAGTCATTTCCATCGTGACACGGATTAACTCGTAAGAAAGTTCCATTTCTTCGAGCAGCCACCGAGGACGCACAGCTCTGGTGGTGGGAAAGTAGTAAAGTTTCATGTCTTAAAAGATTTTTTCACGGCTGGTCTTCAACAGGATAAGGCAAAGCGAGCAACCCTGTTAGGCAGAGAGCTTAACGAAGACCATCAAAAGCGATCGCGTTCCAGCCGAATTTGTTTGAACTTTTCAACCGCAGGCTCATCCTCAAACCCGTGCAGGCAGGTGCGAGTCTGTATAGCTGCGGTTTCAGCCACCAAGTCAGGCAAGACTAAGGCTCTATAACATACCTCAAGCAAACGTCGAAAATCCCAAATCTGGAGGAATATCCTGAAGACGCCCAGGCCCAACTGCCTGAATTGCGTCTTTCAAGGAAACATCGCCCGTATAAAGAGCGCGACCAACGATTACACCGTTGACTCCTATTGGTTCGAGGGCAAGCAGACTCAAGAGATCGGTAACGGAACTGACACCACCGGAGGCAATGACCGGAATAGAAATACCATTTGCCAGTTCTCTCAGGGCGTCTAAGTTAGGGCCAGCAAGCGTTCCATCGCGGTGAATATCCGTGTAAACAATTGCCGCTGCGCCTAACTCGCCCATCTGCCGCGCAAGCTCTGTTGCCTTCACTTCCGATGTTTCCAACCAGCCGCGAGTGGCAACTAATCCGTTACGAGCATCAATGCCGACGACAATTTGTCCTGGAAATTCGTCACACAACTGTTTCACCAGTGGATGGTCTTCCACGGCTGCCGTGCCTAAAATCACTCGCCCAACGCCGAGGTCCAATAACTGAGCTACACCTGTGCGATCGCGTAATCCCCCTCCTACTTGCACTGGTATGGGGATGGCTTGTACGATCGCTTCTATTGCCCTTGTATTAATTGGCTTACCGGCTTTTGCCCCATCTAAATCGACGACGTGCAGCCGCGAGGCTCCTTCCTCAAACCACTGTTTAGCCACATCAACAGGGTTTTCGTTAAAGACTTGCGATCGCGCGTAGTCTCCTTGGTACAGCCGCACGCAGCGACCTTCGAGTAGATCGATTGCTGGGATAACATCCATCGCTAATTTCCTGATCGAAATATAACTAGCTTAACAAGAAGAAACAAACCTAACGTTTATACCATCTCCCATCGGAATTAGAAAGCGTAAAATATTGGATTTTGGGTAATAGGTAATGGAATAGCTTAGCAATTTTTTCTTAACTCATCCCCCTACCTTCAAGCGGGGGATTACGCGAGAGTTTGTTATTTGTTGTTGGTTATTTGTGTCTTTACAAACAACCAACAACTTGTGCGACCGTGGGAATGACCCTCCCACCGCTGCCGGTGAATTGCGGCTTGGCTTAATACCTATTACCTCGAACCCTAGCTCATGCCTCTGGAATCAATTCATCCAAAATCATAAACCTGACATGATTAATCGCTAACTCACCAATCGAAACATTTTCCTTGTTCACGGGAGCGCCTTCACTTCTCAGGTTTTCAAATGAAATACCTTTGCCCATCTCCATGTGATACCAAGCAAGACCCATGAAAAACCGAGTTGGGTAGGGCCCTCCTTCAACTGTATCATCGGGATTTGATTCCATTGGTAACCAGCCAAATCCTGGTACATAAAATTCCATCCAAACATGATTAAAGTCTGGATATAAAGGAATACCAAATTTGTCAGCTTGCAGAGGACATTTGTATCGACCAACAGTCCGACAAGCAATACCATTGAGGCGGCATAAGGCTAATAGTAAACCGAGGTATTCACCGCAGGAACCAACCCCTCGCTCTAACACCACGTCTGGAGTGTCGATGTGTGGTTTAATTCCGTAGGAGAGCTTGTCATAGACATAGTTGCGAATGCTGTAGACTTTTCGGAGAAAGTTTGTTTCCCGACCGATCGCTTCGCGAGCAGCACGACGAACGATATCGGTATCCATGGCTAACTGGTCATTATCCACCAAATAGCGAGCCTCAAACTCTGGCGGCAATGCAGGCAGTCGTTCGACATCGCGGGGAGTCAATCGGTATTTAATGCTCCAGACTTCCAAGAGGGCTTTCCAACCGAAGATATGGCGTTCTCCAGGATGAAGGGTATCAAACTTGAAAACGGCAACTCGTTGACCCTCTTGAACTTCTTCGGTAAACGGTAAACCAACAGGTTCAATTTTTCTGACCTTTTGCCGATCGGTTTCTGACGGAAGGGCGATGCGCCATTCTAAGTCTTTTAACTCGACATCTTCTAGAGGAGAAATTTCCTCAACATAGGACATCTCAATTAAGTACCCGTTGGAGATAGCGCAACGACGCTCGGTATTGTAGCTAAAGTACAAAGGATGAATGAATGTGCGATCGCGATACTGAAGTTCGTGGTTGGGTACGGCATTGGGATTATCTCGGATATACGGTTCCTCATTGGCATAGGCAACGTAGAGGATATCCTTCCCCGTCTCAGCGTCTGTAAAAAAGGCTAAACCTGTAGGTCCTTCAAAAGGCGTAAGGACGCTAAATTGAATTTCGCCCGTTGCGCGATCGAGGCAGTAAACGCTTTGTTCCTCAATATCGGAAACCCAAAGCTCCTCATCGCGTACTGTAATCTGCTCGATGCCAACACCGGGGGCGGGAAATCGAGTAATTTCACGCGCTGTATCGCGATTGTAAATGAAAATATAGCCAGCTTTTTTACAAGTGACGTATATCGTCGATTCTTTAACAGCAATTCCATCAGCCCTGTAAGGTAAGGTCACGAAATGCTGGATTTTTAGCTCGCTATTGAGCTGACAAAAGTAAACGCTCTCGTCTAGAGTCAACCAGAGGGTTTCCCCTGAAACTGCTAGACCTGTAGCCCCAGTCAAATCTGACTCGCGAGAGGAATTTACAATGGATGTGTTACCGCTCAAGGGATCGATTTTCAGCAGATAACCACTCACGGCATCAATTGCAAGGAGTGTTTCCCCTGCAAAGGCTAGACCATGTAAGGCAGATGCACCGATGGGTCTGATGGTTTTGAAGCTGTTCTGTTTTGGTAGAACCGAGGACGCTAAATCAGGAATCATGATCGAATCCAGTGAAGATTAATACATGGAGTGGAAACCAGGGTTGCCGATGCCTTTAATGTCTCAAGTGATACAAATTGCAAATCAGGCAAACGGACACTTGCGAACCTGATTATCATAGATTTGCTACTAGTGTGTTGGAACCTAGGCTTCCGTTGTGCCATCTTTATAAACAAAACCTGCTCTACCAGAAGATGTATCGTCATGGCATGGTTCGCACGCTCATCACGTTTTGCCCTTGTAGCTCTAGCTTTGACCTTAGGACTACTGATCAATGTCCCAACCTTGGTAAAAGCTCAGCAAAGTCCCTCGCTGGCTAACCGGCTGGAAAATGCCTTTCGTCCACCGAGTACTCCGGGACCGGGTAGTCCCGTTAATACCGAACCTGGAGGAACGCGAGGGCCAGGAACGGAGACTGATGAAACCCAAGCGGTAGGGGTGCAGAGTCCCTGTATCGCAGAGGGCAATAAGCCATTTGTTGCCTTAGTTCCAAAGAATGGTGTGGGAGAAACGATGGCAGAGCATCCAGCTATAGCCTGGTACTTGCCGAAAATTTCAGCGAAAGAGGCCGCTGCACCAATGGTTGAATTCGTGCTGACGGATACCAATAATCGGCAGATTTACTCAGCCCGGTATCCATTAGCGAAAAACGGTGATGGGATTGTCGGTACTCCCGGAATTATGAGGCTAGCGGTCACGAATCTCTACCCTCTAGAGATCGGTCAGGAATATCACTGGACACTAAGGTTCATGTGTGACGCTAGAGATGCACAGAATCCAGATAGTCTTTATGTAGAAGGTGCTTTCAAGCGTGTTGCCGCCGATCCAAATTTTGCACGTCTTGTCGCACAAGCAACGCCTCAAGAGCGGCTGGCAATGTACGCAGACAAGAAACTTTGGTATGAAACCCTAAACACCCTGATCGAGTTAAGACGCGATCGCCCCAACGATGTAAGCTTAGCTGAGGCATGGGACAGACTTCTTAATGTAGTAGGACTGGGAACCATTTCTAAAGAACCAGTGTTTCAAAGTGCAAGAAATATCAACAATTAAATAAGGATATGAGCGTGAGGCATGCATAAGCACTGTCCCAGCTAAATTGGATAGGTCAACTAACAATCCTCAACGTTCATGGCGCAAATACGGTTCCGTTTTGGCAAATTTTCTTCAGCACTTGTCCTGAGACTGGCTCTGATTGCGGGTTACTTCGTACTAGGACAGTTGCCTCAGGCTCTACTGGCCCAGGAAATACCACGGCGTTGGGAATCGCGGCAATATCAGCCACCCCGTGGGATTGGTAAGCCTGGTCATTTAGAGCAAGGAGGCACGCGCAGTCCCAGCCATAGCTGTTTAACGGCAGGTAAAGCGCTAACTGCTCTAGTCCCCAGCAGCCAGTTTGGGGTAACAGTATCGCCCTATCCCACGTTTTTTGCTTACATGCCTGACCTGTCTGCTGAGAACTCCTCACTCCCCGTAGAGTTTACCTTAGAGGATGCAGACGGTAATAACATTTATAAAGCTAAATTTGAGACTCGTGGTAAAGCAGGAATAATAACGCTGGCGCTTCCTAGCCAAGCTGGACTGCCGCCGTTGAAGGTAGGTCAAGACTATAAGTGGACGTTTTCGATCGTTTGCCAACCTGATGAGCGATCGAAGGATATTTCTGTAGAAGGGTGGACTAGACGTGTGGAACTCACGCCTTCGCTTCAATCTCAGCTTGCCCAAGCATCCCTCGAAAAGCAAGTTGAGATTTATGCGGGGGCAGAAATCTGGCAGGATGCTTTAGCTACTCTGGTGCAGCTACGCCGCGATAATCCGGGCAATTCAACAGTTGCCGCGATGTGGCAGAAACTATTGAGTGCGGCTGGGCTTGAGCGGATTGGTCGAGAATCGTTAGTATCAGAACCGACAACACCTCAGAGTTAAGGTGAAGCGCACTGACTTAAGCGACAAGTTGTCGTTGTTGGGAAAAACCAAGATTGGGCAGGAAAATATATGCTTAGGGATTTCCGAAAAATAAGTTACCCAATCTTGGGGATCGGGCGATACAAGCAGCTATTGTCAGGGATGGGCAGGATGCCCACCCCACAAGAGGTACTTAGATATTTGTTGAGTTGGAAGTCCCTGAGGCAAGTTTTTTGGGCTGGTATAGTGATTCTGGCAACTCTAGTTTTTGCACCTGCCAGTTTAGCTGTACCTGTAGAGGCAGTACCGAATCCCTTGGTGAACGGAGGTTGGGTGAGCGATGTGGCTGACTTGCTCAGCGATACGACAGAAGCAACGCTCAATCAGATCGTTTCAGCGTTAAATGAAGAAAATGGTACTGAGTTTGCGATCGTAACGGTTCCAGATACATCACCGAGCGAGACACCGCAACAATTTGCCTCTGACTTATTCGATCGCTGGAACATCGATCGCTCAGCAGAAAAACCTGGAGTCTTGCTCCTGATTTCCCAACGCGATCGCCGTATAGAAATCAAGACAGGTGTCAGGACAATCTTGCTGTTGCCAAACGATCGCGTTAGCCACATTATTCATTCGTTAATCGTCCCTCAGTTTAAGCAAGACAAATTTGAGGCAGGGACACTGGCTGGAACTAAAGCGATTGTGGCAGCACTTCAGTCCCATTCCTCTGTTTCTAGTTTTAGCCTCAAACACCTTCCAATTTGGTCGAGATGGTTATTTGCGATCGTCGTTTTCGTAATTCTTCCAGTCCTATTAGAGGTGATCTGGCGGCCGAAACTGGGAACGATGTCCTACAAAGACTATCGCAACCGCTACAGGCAGGACTACGGTAGTAGCAGTGATGCTGGATACGAGGGTAGTAGCAGTGATGCTGGATGCGAAAGTAGTGGAGGTTGGGGCGATGGAGGCGGTTATGACGGTGGTGGAGCAGGTGGCGACTGGTAAGTTAGCGAAATCAGAAACTTACGCATTGATGCCGGTTCATCACTTATAACTATTGTATGAGTTTTAAAATTAGGTCTGGATAGAATTACGCTATGGAAGGTCTTGCTTATCTTCATCTTGCTTTAGCTAACGAAGCCCCGGAAGACACGGCTTCGACGTTGACGTGGAAGGGTCTAAAGCTGTCAAAAGGGTCTACCATTCATTACCTTTCCTTGATTGCTATCATGCTGGGTGTCTTTGGTATGGCTAATCAGGCATCGGCAGCGATTAAACAAGGCGATCGCGGTTCTGAAGTAGAATCTCTCCAACAGCGCTTGCAGAAGCTAGGGTATTTTAAAGCTGATGTCACGGGGTATTTTGGTGGAGTGACCAAGGAAGCCGTCAGGGAATTTCAGAAAGAGCGGGGACTCCATCCGGATGGCGTTGTTGGGAAAGACACTCAAGCGTCTTTAGAAGAGCATCAACAACAACAAGAAGTGAGCGAGTCCACTCAAGGAGTTTGGCGATTAGGCGATCGCGATGCAAAAGTGAGTGAAATTCAGCAACGGTTAGAAGTTGCAGGTTTTGCGATTCCTGCTCGTAAAGACGCTATCTTTGATGGAGCAACCCAAGAAGCTGTTCGGCAATTTCAGCAAGCCAAAGGACTAAAGGTGGATGGCGTTGTTGGCCCTCAAACCCTAGCCGCTTTGCCAACAGCAAAAACTAACGAAGATTTGTCAGACACAAAAACCAAACAAGAAGAACCAAAATCTAAGCAGAAGGAGCCTAGCCCTTGGTATTATGATGAATCTGCGCCTCTAGAACCCTTTATTCGCAAGTCAAATTAGGAACATCGCCTATTTCATCATTGTGTTCGATTTGCATTAATGATGGCTCAAAAGCAATTCTCGTTTGAGTGAGGTGTACGATAGGGGTATGGCAGTGCCATGCCCCTATATTGTTTGCGTACTCCATCCGTAGCGATCGGCGCTATAACGCTTTCTCCCATTCCAATTGATGACTTAAACCATATTTAATAAAGTCTTCTCTTTTGGCTTTATCATTATTACCAAAAATACCTAAGCTGTAAGGATTTTCTTGCATCCGTTGTCTGACTACTTCCTGTTCAAACTGGATTACTTCTTTTTTCGGCTTATCGGGTTTAAAGAAATCTACCACCAAAACAGTCCTCTCGTAATCGGTGTAATTGTGCGGACAGTGGGGATAGCTATGATCTAAAATCAAAAATTCACCTTCATGCCAATAAAGCTTGTCATGGCATATTTTCATCGCCACATCTCCCTCTGGCACAATCAATCCTAGATAGCCGCGATTCATGTGCGGGTTATAGTTCACATGCAGTTTGACATCGAGTCCAGGATGGAATGTACCATAATATACATTTCTCAGGATGTTGTCATTGAGTAAATTGGATTCTTCTATCGCCTTAGTTAACTTAGGAAAGTATCGTTCTCGTAACTCCTGTGCTTTTTTCGGTACATTCTGTAACTCATATTGAGGATATTCAATTCGATGGACTTGAATATATTTTTCAATGAACATTCCTTGAAATAGTATCCCAAAAGCACTATATTTTGAATTACCTTTGGTCTTAATTGTTTCATTTTTCGGGCCCAGAACATCAAAGGCAAACTGTAACTCTTCCTGAGATGCATTCTGTCTAAAGTCACTAAATTCATCTCGGATGACTTGCCAGTTCTCTTGAAGGTGGTTCAGAAAAGGAAACTGATTGGGGTCTAAATGATACTCGTTAAAACTTTCCATTGGCTTTTCTCCTAAGTAAGATTGGATTTAACCCCCTAAGCAGTAGTTCACGATAAGAGTCATGTTGCTAATTCTCACACAGGACTACTGGTCTATAAACCTATACCTATTGCTGTTTTTACTGGGTTTGACTGCGCTCGGCCTCAGAACCTGCGTCCCGGCAAGGAAGCGCAGTCGCTTGGCGACCGGACAAAAACAGCTTGGGGGAGCTATAAGTCCCACGCCTCCCTTTCAGGGTAGAACGTGGGACTTATAGCTCCCCCAAACTCCCTTAAAAGTTAAGTTTTATTTGAGGTTAGGCAACCTGATAGAAAATGGGTCTAACTGATTTTGACAAGAAGTCCCGTGTCTGAAACTCTAGTTCTGGATAGACTTATCAAAAACGTCCGCGTGGTTCGTCCCAATCAATCATCCGTGGAGTGTCTGGATGTGGGCATTAAGGATGGTAAATTTACCCAAATTTCGCCGCAAATCAGCCCTGACCAAGCCAAAGAGGTGTTTGACGCTCGGAACCTGCTCGGTTTTCCAGGGGTGGTTGATGCCCACATGCACATCGGGATTTATCAACCCCTCGACCAAGACGCGATCGCAGAAAGCCAAGCTGCGGCAATGGGGGGAGTAACCACCAGCCTGAACTATATCCGCACGGGTCAGTATTACCTGAATAAAGGGGGTTCTTACAAGGATTTTTTCCCAGAAGTGCTGGCTTTGTCAGAGGGCAATTTTTTCGTGGATTACGGCTATCATGTAGCACCGATTAGCCCTCAGCACATCGAGGAAATGCAGTGGTTGTTTGAGCAGCATGGCGTCGCTTCGTTCAAAATCTTTATGTTCTATGGCAGTTATGGTCTGCACGGCCTTTCCGACCACCAGAATCTATTTTTGATGATTAACAAGGAAGATCGCTACGACTTTGCCCATTTTGAATTCATCATGCGGAGTTTGTCTCGACTGAGGGAACGCTACCCCGCCATGCAGGACGCTCTCAGCCTCAGCCTGCACTGTGAAGTGGCGGATATTCTCAATGCTTACACCAAAATTGTGCAGCAAGATACTACCCTCACGGGACTCAATGCTTATAGCGCGGCTCGTCCTCCCCACTCAGAAGGGCTAGCTATTTGTATTGCATCTTATCTGGCTCACGAAACGAACTGTGTCAACATCAATTTGCTGCATCTGAGTTCCCGCAAGGCTGTCGAAGCGGCTCTGATGATGCAAGCCACGTTTCCCCATATCAATTTCAAACGAGAAGTTACGGTTGGTCATCTTTTGTTGGATGTAGATGCCCCTACGGGTAAATGGGCAAAAGTCAATCCTCCAATTCGTCCGCGAGCGGATGTTGAATATTTATGGAATGCAGTCCTGCAAAATCAGATAGATTGGATTGTCAGCGATCATGCCTGCTGTTCGGCAGAACAAAAAGCCAGCTTGAGCAATCCGGACAACATTTGGCTGGCCAAGTCTGGCTTCGGTGGCACCGAATATCTGCTCTCAGGGATTGTCAGTGAGGGGAGCAAACGGGGCATGTCCTACAACCACATGGCAAGGCTACTGTGTTGGAATCCCGCACAACGATTTGGTCTGTTTCAAAAGGGTGACATCGCGGTTGGGTACGATGCTGACTTGGTACTGGTTGACCCGAATGAAACGTTTGTTGTCCGTGCGGCTGAATCACTGTCGCAACAGGGTTATACCCCCTTTGAGGGCATGGAGTTAACGGGACGGGTTAAAAGTACATTCTTGCGCGGGACGTTGATTTACGATCGCGGACAGGTATTGGGTTCACCGCAGGGGCGTTATTTGAAGCGAGCGCAGCGCTAAAAAAGGCGATCGCACAATTCACTAAACACTATTGAATCAACCAATACTGCTATTGTCAAAAAACAGCGATCGCGAACTGCCCGACTACACTATTTAACTATCAATAGCAATTAGTTATTGACTGCAAGCTCGTTAGCTCTGGAAAGCGGCAAATAAACGTTGGATTACTATATGCCAAACCATCAAATCATTAGTTGATCGATGCATCGCTGACCAAAACCCTAGAGTATCGATCGCGCACAATAAGGTTAGGTCTTGTACTTTGATTTGTTAGAGAGCGCGAAACAATGGTGTCTACTTTTTCAGCTACTCGTTCTGTGGAGCAATCCTCGATTAGAGGAGATATTCGAGCCTTGCAACCTCAGATCGTCGAGTGGCGCAGGTATCTCCATCAACGACCAGAACTGGGTTTTCAAGAACAGCTAACGGCACAATTCATCGCCCAAAAGTTGCAGGAATGGGGAATTGAACACCAAACTGGCATTGCTAAAACTGGAATTGTTGCCACAATTACTAGCGATCGCCCTGGCCCAGTTTTAGCTATTCGGGCAGATATGGATGCGTTACCCATTCAAGAAGAAAATGATATACCTTACTGCTCGCAGCATGATGGCATTATGCATGCTTGCGGTCATGATGGGCATACCGCGATCGCATTAGGTACTGCTTTCTATCTTGCCCAACACCGAGAACGTTTCGCTGGCACTGTAAAAATCATCTTTCAACCAGCAGAGGAAGGGCCGGGAGGGGCAAAGCCGATGGTTGAAGCTGGTGTTCTGAACAATCCTGATGTAGATGCCATTATTGGATTGCACTTGTGGAACAATCTTCCTCTGGGAACGGTAGGAGTACGTAGTGGCGCGTTAATGGCAGCCGTCGAAAGCTTTCACTGCAAAATTTTGGGGAAAGGTGGGCATGGTGCAATGCCGCACCAAACCGTTGATTCCATTGTTGTCAGCGCTCAAATTGTCAATGCGTTGCAGACGATTGTGGCTCGCAACGTCGATCCAATTGAGTCAGCCGTTGTTACCGTTGGCAAACTCCATGCTGGAACAGCACTGAATGTAATTGCAGATACGGCATGTATGAGTGGCACAGTACGGTATTTCAACCCGAAGTTTGAAGGATACTTCGAGCAACGAATTGAACAAGTGATTGCAGGCCTTTGTCAGAGTCAGGGGGCAAATTACGAGTTCGAGTACTCGCGTCTTTATCCGCCCACGATCAACAATCCTCAGATGGCAGAACTCGTGCGATCGATCGCACTAGATGTCGTAGAAACCCCAGTAGGGATTGTACCGGAGTGCCAGACAATGGGCGGTGAAGATATGTCCTTTTTCCTACAAGAAGTACCGGGATGTTATTTCTTTTTAGGGTCTGCCAATCCTGATAAAGATTTAGCTTATCCCCATCACCATCCCCGATTTAACTTCGATGAAACTGTATTAGAGATGGGCGTTGAAATCTTTGTGCGCTGTGTCGAGAAGTTTTGCTCGTGACTAGTGTAACTAGCCGCAAAAGGACTTAAGCAGGACAAGGTTTTGTACAATTCCCGATTTTGTTCGTTGTCCATAGAAAATTCGTCACAACCGATCGATTCTTGTGCAGGGTGTCTGGGGGAGGCACTCCGTCCCCCAGTGGTGGGTTGGGGGGAAATCCCCCCAATCTTGGTTTTTCCAAACAACGATTACTTCTTGATTAAGTCAGTGCTATTCAACTTAAATGCACCCTAATCAATGTGTAAGCGTTCCCTCCCTGCATACACATTAAACCGTTCCCCTCGTAAAAATCCCACTAGAGTAATCCCAAATTCCCGCGCCAGTGCTACGGCTAAACTACTTGGAGCTGAAACAGCACAAACAATTGGTACTCCTGCCATCAGACACTTCTGCAAAATTTCAAAACTAGAGCGTCCGCTTACCATCACAATATGATTATTTAGGGGCAATTCACGACTGAGTAGCGCTGCACCGACTAACTTATCTAGGGCATTGTGCCGCCCAACATCCTCTCGCACTGACAACAACTGTCCTCGCTCGTCGAATAACGCTGCTGCATGTAACCCCCCAGTTATGGAAAAGACTTGCTGAGCCGATCGCAACTGCTCTGGTAAGCTGTAAATTACCTCCATTGGTACTTGGGGTTCCTTCGGAATTACCGGACATCGCCGCAGATGCAACGCCTCAAGACTGGCCTTGCCACAGACTCCACAGGCACTCGTCGTAAAAAAGTGACGCTCTAGGGGCTGTAAATCGACGCCTAGTCCCGCTTTGAGTTTTACATTGACAATGTTGTAGCGCTGTTCGCCATCGATCTCGGGGTCTACACAGTAGCTGATGCGATCGATATCCTCATGAGAGCGTACCACTCCCTCACTGTAGAGGAATCCCGCCGCCAGTTCAAAATCTGCCCCCGGTGTCCGCATGGTAATGGCAAGAGTTCTTTGGGGCGAGACGAGACGAATTTCTAAGGGTTCCTCTGTCGCCAACTGGTCGGAACGCGATCGCATTTTGCCATTCTCTACCACCCAGACTTGAGCTTTGGTTTTGCTGCTAGGAGGCTTCATTAGATTCGCTACTCGCTACTAAGGCAATCCTAAATCATTAATCAGATTAGTTTTTGATAAACCATAGAGGCACAGAGTTCGCAGAGGAGAGAAAGGGAGGTTCTCAGGAATTATTTAGGGCTGGTTGAGCGATAGCTCTAAATCTAGAGTTTTTTAGCCCCGCAAGGATTTCGGAGAACGATTCAAGGGAAGTTTTGGGTGAAAAACGAACCAGGCTAATCCAGCGCCTCCTAACAAAACTGGTGTTAACCAATTTCCCCAGCGCACGTAAAGAGTTTGTGTCTGCCGTCGGTAAATCGTATCGGCATGAATTTCATAAGTATTGATGCCGGATATCCAAAGGGTTTTGCCGTGGGGATTGACGATGCCAGAATAACCCGTGTTGGTAGCGCGGACTGCCCATCTATCGGTTTCAATTGCTCGCATCACATCTTGGGCATGGTGCTGCGCTG
>DATNPC010000783.1:0-2286 GCA_036703375.1 Allocoleopsis sp. | reverse complement strand
GTAGTGAATTCTGGCTGTCAGGCTCGTTCGAGCTTTATAGCCGTAAAAGCCTTGCTCTGACAGCATTCTACATTTAATTGATGACACGCCCTAGTACCCTTGTTTGAATCCAGTTGAGCAGTTCTTGGTTAACCCGTTCTGGACACTCGTCATGGGCGCAGTGCCCTGCATTCTCCAGCTCTACGAGTTGTAGCAAGAGGTTGTAGCCGAGAAAGCGACGAGCCGAAGTCGGAGGAACCATCCGATCCTTTTGACCCGATAGTAATAAGGATGGAATCTGAAGGTTGCTCAGGATTGACTTAATGCAAGGGCTAAACTTAGGGCTGAGCATCGCTCTGAGAATCGTGCAGAATGCTTGAGCCGAGCCGAGTTCGCGAGCGGGTGCGCTGATGATTTCTAGCAGTTCATCAGTAATTGCTTCTTTGCAAGCATAAGCCAGTCCTACCCAACGTCTCAGAATATAAGGCTGTCGCAGCAGGTGAAACAAAGGTTGCAATACTAGGGGCGATGCAAAGGCACTTTTGATCTTGCGAACCAACGGGCGGAAGACGACTGGAATGCATTCTTCACGGCCTGAAGTATCGGGTAAGCTAATCATTGCTACGCCTCGTGCCATTTCTGGATGAGTAGCGGCTGCGGCTAAACAAGTTACAGAACCAATGGAGTTGCCCACCAATACAGCAGGAACCTTCACAAACGTCTTCCAAAACTCGTAAACTTGTTCCGTCCAAAGCGATATTCCGTAAAGAGCGGCAGGCTTTTCAGAGGCACCAAAGCCTAATAAATCCAATGCATAAACACTGTGGTGCTTGGCCAGTTCTGCTATATTCTGTCGCCAGTGACCGATAGAACCACCAAAACCGTGTAATAGAATGACTGGCACCTGGCTTTGAGGATTATGGATGAAGGTGTAGCGAACTTTCCAACCTTGCCACAACCAGTCTTGCTGATTTTGATAGCACTGTAGCAGTGAGAGTGGAATTGCTTGTACGGAAGCTGTGGAAGATTTTAGAGGAGATGTGCAACAGACATCACCGTCCGACTCTTGTAAGTGCTGAACAGGATTATCTTTCATCAATCTTTCATAGGTTCTTACCATTAACGTTGCACCAAAAAATGGCAAACTAGCGATGAGACAAGCACTGAAGATACAAAGATAAAAGCCCTTGACATCTCCTTGACCTAGCGCAACACTTAGCAGAAACATTGAGAAGGAAACGGCTGTTAGTAGTAGCGCGAAACATGAGCGAATAGCTGACTTTATCTCATCTAAATCGAAGGTGTTTTTGCCTGTAATAGATTGCTCTATTGGATAGATAATTGTTTCGCTCAAGTTTTGCGATCGCGCAGGAACGTACATGGATTTGTCACCCTCAAAATGCTCGCATTATGCAGTAAGACTATTGTTTCGACCAACTCTTTTCTATCCGCTACAATCGTCATATCCCTATCTAGTAAGCGGATAAGAATAGTATTCGCCATTCAGTTTTACATGGAATAAATCAATGTTTTCCTGTGCTTTTCTTAAAGTAGAAAAATTATCATTAATTACTTTTATATTAATGCTTCTAAATCAAGTTGATTTATAACCGGAGAAGGGAGTTAGTTTATGTCTATAGACTTGCTTTTGAATAAGCTTAATAGGTAATTAGAAATAGAAAAAGCTTTAATAAACCACAGAGGCACAGAGAACACAGAGAGAGTTAGGAAGAGGAGATAGGAGCGACGCAGACATCACTCCTACCACTTGAAATTTACAAAAATGAGATACTCTCGTGGAGTAATGCTATGAGATTAGAGTTGAGTCAATATTCTCTACATCTGGTATTGAATGACTAGCAAGCTCAATGCCAATACAATCTCCACTCCAGAACCAACAACTGGTCCAACAATTCGAGTTGGGATAGCGCTGCCAAACAGCATGATTAGTGCGCCCGCAAATACCCAGGGACAGTGTAATTTTTGCCAAATGCTAATGCCTACTAATGCCACTAGCACAATGGTCAAAATTGCCGCGATTGGTAAGCTCCCACTTTCTGCCTCAATGTAGCGCAAGGTACCAGCAAAGCTATTTGATACTAGTTTCAGCTCTAAAAACTTGTTACCAAACTCTAGCCAAATCATGCTGAAGGCGATTGCCCAAGCTAGACAGCGCACAATAGGGTGACTGAGCCACATTACACCAGCATTATGGGCTAGTTCAACGGCAACTACCACTAGTAACGGGGTCAATAAGGTATGGAATAAAAAGCGCCATCTATTGAGAGATTCTAGTAGCTCGCCTTC
>DATNPC010000782.1:0-7650 GCA_036703375.1 Allocoleopsis sp. | reverse complement strand
CTGAGCGCTTTAAACAGGAAAACCCAATTTACATCCATGAATTCCTCTACCCCTTAATGCAAGGATTTGACTCGGTAGCCGTGCAAGCGGATGTTGAATTAGGAGGAACCGATCAGAAATTCAATATTGCCGTGGGGCGAGATTTACAGCGGCATTTTGGTCAGAAACCGCAGTTTGGCTTATTAATGCCAATTTTGATCGGCACAGATGGCGTTCAGAAAATGTCGAAGTCGCTGGGTAACTACGTGGGGTTGAGGGAAGATGCCCTGTCGATGTATTCCAAATTGGAGAAGACGCCCGACAATTTGTTAGAGCAATATTTTGAATTGCTGACCAATTTACCCTTAGAGCAGCTACCGGAAAATCCACGCGATCGCCAAAAACAGCTGGCTCTCAATATAGCAACTCAGTACCACGGGGAGAAAAAAGCCCAGGAAGCTCAGAACGCCGCCAAGGAGATGGTCAAGGGCGGTAGCGGTGGCAGCACGAGTGATGCCGTACCCGAATTTTCTCTGTCTCAGGTAGCGTTTCCCGCTAAGCTGTTTTACATCCTCAAAGAAAGCGGTCTTTGCAAAACGAGTGGGGATGCGAGACGGCAAATTCAAGGGGGAGGCGTGCGACTGGATGGCGATCGCATTTCTGAAGTCGATCTGACCTTTGATGCCCCAGACGCTCTCAGTGGTAAAGTCTTACAAGTCGGCAAGAACCGTTTTATCCGCCTGATCCAAGACTAGGTGTGAATGACTGGCGCACAGACTTCAGATCGGATTAGGCTCTGCACGGGATAAACTGAGCTTTTGATTTAGCTGTCATCTATAATCTATAAGATTTTGGTCCAAAGCTGACTGCTGACAGCTGACCGCCCGAAGTACAGCAATCGATTGTTTGTGGTTTCTACAGGTATAGGGAATTTGTCACTTACAGAACGCATCATCGTACCTCTAGATGTTCCAACGCTAGACGAAGCGATCGCCCTGGTCGAGCAGCTACCTCAAGTCCAGTGGTGGAAGGTTGGGTTAGAGCTATTTGTCAGTAGCGGCCCCGACATTCTCCAAACGCTGAAAAATCGTCAGAAGCGAATTTTTCTAGATTTAAAGTTTCACGACATTCCCAATACGATGGCAGGAGCTTGCCGTGCCGCAGCGACTTACGGAGTAGATTTGCTCACTGTCCATGCGCCAGCGGGTCGCAATGCGCTCAAATCAGCTAGTACAGCGGCAGCACAAGGGGCGCAAACCGCTGGCTGTCTCCCGCCTAAACTAATCGCCGTGACGCTGCTGACTAGCTTAAGTTCGCGGGACTTAGCCTTCGACCTCAAAATTCCCCTAGAGTTACCCGAGTATGCGTTACAAATGGCGCTACTGGCTCAAGAGGCGGGCTTGCAGGGGGCTGTTTGTTCCCCTCATGAGGCAGCGCAGTTGCGGCAGGTTTGTGGCGACGATTTTCTGCTCGTTTGTCCGGGAGTTCGGCCGAGTTGGGCCCAAGCGGGCGACCAACAGCGAGCGATGACTCCAGTGGATGCGTTCAAAGCGGGTGCTGATTATCTCGTGATCGGGCGACCCATTACAGCGGCGACTGACCCTGTTGCCGCTTGGCAGCGGATTAGCGACGAGCTATCTACTGCTGGTGTTTGATGAAACGCACACGACTTTTCCCACTTGTGAGACACTCGAACTTCAGGCTTAAGCGATCGCTTTTCATCACCTGCTGTATCGTCCTACAAGCTACTTTAGCCAGTGGAAGTTTCTACTCACCTGTACTTGCCAAAACTATCAGTTGTCCAGCAGATCTAGAGACGTTGACTTCCCTATTGCTGCGGGATTTACCTGGCTATGCCAATCGAGTCATTCAACAGACTCGACGCGTCAACAGAACAGTGACTAGCTCTAGTTATGTTCTTTTAGCAGGACGCCCAGAATTTGAACCCCTCACCCTTGGTCCCGGTGAATATACTCCTCCGAATGCAGGAGTTAACCCGGAACCTCCCCAGCAACTGTTCTTTACCACTCTAGAGCGGCAGTATCTGAGCGGCAAAGCGAGTGAAATCCAGCTTTATCACTGGCTCTTTCTCTCGCGCACCTCTGATGGCTGGCGCTTAGCGATCATGTTTTCTCAAATTGGTTCCTCTGCACCAAACCGTCCTCCGACACCCCCCCGCGAGAGCAGCAAAGGTATTATTGGTCAGGCTGTCAGCCTTTGGTTACGAGATTGCCGTGCTGGAGCTATTAGAGCGCAAGCGAGAGAGCAACGGCGAGGGGAAAACGAGGTCATGAGGAGAGATGGGAGAAGCAGAGAGTTCAACTATTTCCAATAAAATAGGAACAGTTTTTTTCATTGGGAGGTTTATGAAAAATTGTCCCAGGGAACTCTCCAACAACGGGAAAGGTGTTTAATCAATGCCAGGTGATGAACGTTCTTACGATGTCATCGGATTCGGTGATGAAGTTCCCGGTGTTTTAGCTCTCGTCTGTGCGGCGAAAGAGTATCGTCGCCGGACGGGAAAGTACCCACAAGTCCTCTTAATGTCCAAGGGAAGCAAACAAGAGGGCGTCGGGGGTCATCTGGTTAGGGGAGGGCTTGCCTATCTCGATCGCTGCCAAGTTTCCCAAGATTTGCGATCGGCTCTGGGTTTGGATACCTTCGGGTCGCCACCAGCAATCTACGCGGAATTCTTGCAGAAAGCTGGTGTGGTCAGTATTGGGCTTGACCCTCGTAAAGCTGATGCGGCACTGAAGAAGATGATGCAGGAATCTGGCGTTGCTCTGCTGAGGGAAGTGGACATTCAATCCGTGATTAGAGAGGGGCAGAGAATAGCTGGCATCCAGACGACCAAGGGAGAAACCTATTTAGGCAAGCAGTTCATCGACTCGACTGTCAATGCCGAATTGGCACAAGCGGCTGGAGTAACTAAACTCAAGGGGTTTGAGACGTTTGGCTTACCCGAATCCGAACTCCCCGTGACTCTGGTGTTTGAAACGGAAGGAATTAGCGATCGCAAACTCAAGGAGATCGAGAACAACTTTCTCCGACGCTTCGCGAATCCGGCCGATACACAAGCTCAAGAGTATCTCCTACATGCAGCTGGTTTCGATCGCAAGTTAGTCGAACAACTCCGGAAGGATATGGTCGATGCCAACGGCAATCTCAAAACCTTATCAGCCAGTAAAGATTGTATCGACATTCGCTCCCCAGCTCTATCGGTCGCTTACCATTCATTCCGGGGCAAGAAGTTATCCTTGGCTGAGAGTGGCGCAATTTTCGACAAGGGAAATGTCGCGATTCTTCCAGATGGCAGGCTTTCCTGGAATGCTCTGCTATTTTTCGTCAATGGTACCCAAGCCGAGGAACTGGCGCGATCGGGAGCCAAGCCTACTCCTAAGATGCTAGAGGAAATGGCTTTCGTCGAAAAGTGGTTCAAGAGTATCGGGGCTACTGCGGTTAAGCCTGCATCTGAACTTTATATCCGGCATGCTGGCAATGTTACGGGTGTTGTAGACCCGCTCACGGGTGCCAAGATGCTGATGGGTGGTGTTGCTCCTCGCGAGGCTTTAGGAACATTTGCGTATCATTTCGACGTGCGTGGCGGCATTCCAGGAATTGGAGAAAAAGCCAGGGCACAGGGGTTTACCAGCGTCAGTTTTGAACCGCCGATCTTCAATATTGGCATCCAGCACGCTGTAATTAAGGATGTGCCGAACTTAGCCGTTGTTAGTCCGGCGTCTGGGTTCGAGGGGTATGCACCAGCTGCTGGCAGGATTGTTGAATTCAATACAGCAGTAGGTCAGGGATTGGGTATTGCTGCCATCCTCGCTCTCACTAGCGGTAGGAATCTAGCAGACATCACCAACATTGAGGTGAGAAACGTTCTGTTGGAAACGAATCGATTAGCTCGCGTTTTTGGGGTTGCCAAGGCGACGGAGGCGGCAAGACTGGAGCAATTCGAGACAATGATTGCTTAATTTTAGGAAATAAAAACGATGAATTATAAATTATCAAACTAGATTTTATAATTTATAATTCATCATTCAGTTCTACTCTTCGACAATCTCAGGCGCTTTGGCTGGAATTGGAAAGAGCGAGGCAAACGCCGTCTGACGCCGATCGACGGGTTCGGCTCCGGTATTCCATAAGGTTTCGTAGAAGAAGAACGATACACCCGCAAATCCTCGTTGGCGAACGGCGGCAACTTGCTGCTGGATTTGGGACAGGGAAACAGCTTTTTCTTTAAGTCCGGTCAAAATCCCAATACCGACAGGAATATGACTGCGTGCTGCCTTGATTTCGGGTTGTTCTAATTCTGAAATAAAGGCGTTGAAATCGTCTCGATAAATCTGCACGATGAGTTCTTCCACAAATCCCTGCCGTTCCCAGGTTGCCCAGTCAGCTAAAGAGTATTCGTAGGAGAAGCGCTGAGGATTGGGAGAAATCGAGATGACGATTTTCTCTTTTTCATCTTTAATGGCTCGGAACAATCGACCCATGAAATCCGTAATTTTGTTGGCTCGCCAACGCACCCATTCTGGGTCTTGAGGATTCGTTGAGGGAGCTTTGCCTTGGTGTTCTTGCTTGTACAAATTCACCGTGAAGTCGTCGTACCCGAACTCAGAAGACAGACCGAAGTGATCGTCGAATTGAATACCGTCAACATCATAGTTTTTAACAATTTCAATCGCTAAATCCTGAATGAATTGCTGTACCTCTGGCTTAAAGGGATTGAGCCAAACAATTTCATGGAGTTTTCTCTCATCAGGTTTGACACCGTCTGGAATCTCCGTTTTGGTACCATCAAGCTTTTGAGTTAGCCAATCTGGATGGCGTTTAGCTAAGTCAGAATACGAGGGAGCCAAGAAGCCAAATTCAAACCAGGGAATGACTCTCATTCCGTTTTGATGTCCCGCTTCAATCATCTCTTTGAGGACATCCCGCCCGTTTTGTAATCCCCGTTCTGGATCGAATGCATCTTTCTCTAACTCGGTCGATATGCGTGCTTCGCGTCCGACAACCCGTTTGGCAACTTGACTGGGATAGAGGGTGTAGCCCCAATTCCAAACTGTAGGATAAACCGTATTGAAGTTAAGCTCTTTGAGGCGTTGCAGAGCGCTGGTCGTCTTTTGTGTAGAAACGAGAACATCACTATCAATATTGGTTAACCATACCCCTCGTAATTCCCCTGCGCGATCGGGTGTTGGCTTCCCGGCTTTGGCAATGTACTGGGCAGGCACTACTCCAGCGATCGAGCTAGCTTGGCACATGAATGCTGCAATATCAGCTCTGGTTGCTAAGCGATCGGGGTTGAGGGTTTGAACATTCGGGTAATTGACAACAAGCTGTTTTTCTGTAGCTGCCGCGATCGCACTTCGGGAATACTCAGGAATTCCTGCCGCATCGGTAAAGGCTTTATTCAATGTATCGACAGTGGGCTGAGTTGGGACATACTTCAGCCCACTGGCAAGAGATACCAATGCCTGCACGCGAGGAATGTTTTGATTGGGTTGGAAGACACCACCAGGATAACCAGCCAGGAATCCTTTTTGATAAACGCTTTTGATGGCTTGACTTGCCCAATGGCTAGATGGCACATCCACAAATTTGCCGCCGGTGCGTACCGCTGGAGCATCAGGAAACGCCGTATTGAGCATGGCAGCATATTCGGCTCTCGTTACGGGTGCATTCGGCTTAAAGCTACCATCCGTGTAACCGTTGATAATTCGCCGTTGTGCTAGCTGTTCGATGCAAGGTTGCGCCCAATGCCCCTGAATATCGTTCAACTTGGGTTGGGAGAACGCTGCCGTTGGCTTTAGCACCACAATTGTTATGCCCAAGACAAAAAGGAAAACCAACCAAGCCTGACGCCCGAAAGCTCGGCTGAAAGAAACCAACCCATCTGCACAGGTTGTAAAAAACCCTTTGAGAAACCGTTTCATAGATATCGAACTAGATCTAACACTATTGACGCTTGCGTCTTGGACTGATCGGGAAGACTGAAGTACCTAGGTAAAGGTTGCAGGGGACAAATATACCACCTTTAAAAACACAGATCGCGATCGCTGCCTTTATGGAAATTTCACATACTCCGGTTCAACTCACGTCCAGATAATTTATAACACCAGCTTATATATCCAACCGATTTACGTAATTCTACGGACGTGACTTTCCCAAACAATTGTTAAGATTTTGACCTTGCGATTGAATCAGCTTAAGTATTCTTGAAACTTTACACTTAATGAGGATTTACATTGATAAGTTTTGACAACACTTTAATTAGTCAAGAATCAATGAAGAGTCACTAGAGAGCGAAATAAATTGATATTTTTTATTTATCAATCTTAAGCGTTGCTTGAATGACGTCAGTACGGCAATCGAGCCACGCCACTGGATCGATTTCATTAAAATTCCGAAGAGACAATAGGAAATTGATTTTAATTTTTGATAGTATATATTTTTATGAGTTATGGTAATTCTGAACTGATGGTATCTGATTCTAATTTAAGAGCGACTTAAATTAGAGATTTTAAAGATTATTTGTGTATGAACGATCGGGGAGTGAAACTTTGAAAAGGCATAATACGATAGATTTTTTGATATCTACTAGCTGAACCGAAAATAGATTTCCATGCCTAGGGAGACAGATCGCTGATATTGATAAAGGAAAAACTTTTGTTTTTGGAAGGGGGAACAATCAAAGCCTCTCTCCTTGTAGAAGAGAGGTTTGGAGAGAGGTTTTCCCCGTAAGAGTGAAAAGTAAGTACCAGCCTGAGAGGGGTTCAATGTCAGGTCAAGTTTAACCGCTGTCGTGTCCTCAGCAATGTTGTGAACTTAAATTAAGAAAATATTAAGATTTGTTACGGAGATCGGATTTTCTAAAAATATAGACTGTTGTTTAAGATGAGCGAGCCTCATCGATCGCAGGCTATGAGGAAGCGATAAACAACCTTGAACTCAAAAATCACGTTAGGAAGTAATTGGGTGTTTTAAGATGACCAACCAGTCCGACTTAGACGATGTAGCTGCCCACAACCTGCGATCGCTCCAGAAGTTAGAACGAGCGATCGCAATGTCTCAGGGGCAGTTTTCACTGATTTTGGCGTGCTGTAATTGTCTACCCTTAAGACCGCAAGTCGTCAAACAGTTCCAAAAAAGTTCCTCAATACCGGTTGAGACATTCACCCTGCCTCCATCCGTCAATACATTGTTTACCAGCATGCTGGCGTCCCTGAAATCACCACTGCCACCGGCATTGATGGTTGTTGGTTTAGAATCAGTTGTCGCGATCGATCGCGTATTAAGTGCGACAAACTTGATGCGGGATGAATTTCGCAAGCAGTTTCCCTTTCCCGTGGTGCTGTGGATCAATGACGAGATTTTGCAAAAGCTGATTCGACAAGCACCGGATTTGAAAAGTTGGGCAGCTAACCCAATTCGCTTTGAAGTCCCAAAGTATCAGTCACGGGAGAGAATAGCAATCAGTGCTTAGATGGATAGAAATATTTTGTGAACTACCCACGCCGACTCGTTAGATCGGTGTGGGCTTCTGGTTTCAACGACCACTGCCCCTTGCCCAAAAGACTGGCAATCGCTGTTATACCCAGATAGAAGCAGCACAGGATTTGTACAATGCTTAACGGCTTAACGGTGAAGCCTAACCTCAGC
>DATNPC010000781.1:0-2138 GCA_036703375.1 Allocoleopsis sp. | reverse complement strand
TTTGGAGCGATCGCCTTTTGGTTGCTGGCATCATCGATGCTGTTGAAGAAAGGAGCGGATGCCCAATCCCAATCGAGTACAAAAAGGGGCGGATGGGAAACCACCTCAGCGACCATTTTCAACTGTGTGCGGCAGGACTCTGTTTGGAAGAACGCACCGGGAAAACCATTCCTCACGGCGAGATTTTCTACCACGCCAACCGTCGCCGCCAGAAAGTGCCCTTTACGCCTCAACTCAGGCGAGCAACCGAAGACGCGATCGCTTCTGCTCGTCAAGCTGCCCAAGGCGCGATGCCTGCTCCAATCGACCATCCCAAGAAGTGCCAAGCCTGTAGTTTGCAGTCTATTTGTCTCCCCTTTGAAGTCAAGCAGCTGTTGAAGGAACCTCTTGCTTGCAATCATTTTTCGCCCCCCTAGCCCCCCAAAATTGGGGGGAACCGGAGTCCAAAGTCCCCCAGAATTGGGGGATTTAGGGGGCTGAGGGATTTCAAGCTTGAAGGATACCCATATCCAAAACAAGACTGAAGGTCAAAATTAACGATCCAAACCTATGTCTGTTCTATACATCACCCAGCCCGACGCCATTCTCAACAAGTCCTACGAAGCGTTCACGGTTTCTCTCAAACAAGAGGACGGTTCCTGGAAAAAACACCCCGTTCCGGCTCAAACCGTCGAGCAAGTGGTACTGATGGGAAACCCTCAAGTCACGGGGGATGCCTTTGTATATGCCCTGGAATTGGGATTGCCGATTCACTATCTATCTAGCTTTGGGAAATATCTGGGCAGTGCTTTACCAGGTCATTCCCGCAATGGAGCGCTGCGACTGGCGCAGTACGCGCTGTATCACGATGAATCACGACGAGTTGCACTTGTCAAGGCAATTGTCACTGCCAAAATCCACAACCAGTATGCAGTTCTCTATCGACATGGGCAGACTGATAATCCGCTGAAGCTGCGTAAGAAACTAGTCCAGGAGCAAACGACACTGAACCAGGTGCGAGGAATCGAGGGCTTGGCAGCACGAGAGTATTTTGCCTGCTTTCCGAAGATTGTAGGAGAGCATTGGGGATTCACCGGACGGCATCGCCCACCACCAGATCCGGTCAATTCACTGTTGAGCTTTGCCTATGGTTTGTTGCGCTCGCAAGTCACGGCAGCCGTTCACATGGCTGGGCTAGATCCATACATCGGCTACCTACACGAAGTGCATCACGGTCAGCCCTCGATGGTACTTGACATTATGGAGGAGTTCCGACCGTTGGTGGCAGATAATTTGGTGCTGTCAATGCTGAACAATCGGCGGATTAAGCCGAAAGACTTTACTGAGAGTTTAGGGACTTACAATCTTGCTGACGAGCCACGTAAATCTTTCCTGCAAGCGTTCGACCGCAAGATGAACGACGAATTCAAGCACCCTACTTTTGGCTATCGCTGTACCTACCGACGAGCGATCGAACTTCAGGCTCGACTGCTCAGTCGTCACTTACAGGAAGGTATTCCCTACAAACCACTTGTCTTGCGATGAACACGCTTTTCTATCTTGTTATCTACGATCTACCTGACACCAAAGCGGCAAACAAACGTCGTACCAGACTTCACAAAATGCTCTCTGGCTATGGGAAATGGACGCAGTATAGTGTATTTGAGTGCTTTCTCACCGCAGTAAAATTTGCCAAGCTACAAACTCAGCTTGAGAAACTTATCAAGCCTGCCGAGGATTCGGTGCGAATCTATGTGCTGGATGCAGGCGCTCTGAAGCGAACGATCGCCTATGGGTCAGAAAAACCTCGCGAGGATGAGTCTATTATCTTATGATCCAGGGTAGGAAGTTTTTGGCAAGCCGAAGCGAGGTCGAAAATCCTGGGGGGTTTGCCAAATTCGCTAGAACCTTGAAAATTCAAGACTTTCTGATTTTTGTTGGCTCGGATAAACAGCCTATGGCAGGGTTCTGGAGACTGATTTTGACACTCAAAATTGGGGTTTGCCAAAATAGTGTCTGGAAACCAGTAGTAATAAGCTTTTCAGGCTGTCGCGTCGCAAACCTTGAATCCCGGTCTACGGGACTGAAACGATGCCCGATAACGCTGGAGATTCTTGTCCCACGTGTCGCAAACCTTGAATCCCGGTCTACGGGACTGA
>DATNPC010000780.1:0-3231 GCA_036703375.1 Allocoleopsis sp. | reverse complement strand
ACTCATCTGCGTTCTGGAATAGCTCTGGCCCAAGCGCTACGTCAAGCTCAGATAGAGCTACGAGCTAAGTATCCTCATCCCTTCTACTGGGCAGCTTTTGTCTTGACAGGAGACGGGGGAAGTGCCAGTTCTCAAGGTATTCATTAGACCTATCTAGAAAATAGGGCAGAAGGGCTTTGAATTCCGGTTCCCCAGAATTGGGGGCTAGAGCGTGAATTTAGTGTAGGGGCGAAACTCGACGTTTGCAAGAGTCCCCCATATTACACAAAGCGATGAGTGAACTCATAGATTAGATCCACTCTCCCCTTACGTAAAAGAGCCGGGTCTAGTCTTTCAGTCGTATTGCAAGTCATCAACACGACAAGTTTTTGCTGAGCTTGGATACCCGATTCATCAATCACACTTTGGTACAACGTTCCATCCAGCAAACTCAGAATATGCTCGGTTTTATTACTGTATTGAGCGGCTACACTAGCTCGATTTTGAGCTAAATTATCGGCTTCGTTGATGATGATACAAATCCGCTCTAAATAACTAGGTGGGACAAAATTTTCAACAGCATCATGGTCTAGGATAAAAATGATAAATCCTAGAGGCACAAGAATCTCTTTAGCCACGGCTTGCGTCCAGGCGGTTTTACCCGTACCTGGGTCGCCATGAACTAAGACAGCAAGTTGATTTTGGTCGAGAATTGCCTGTTGTACCGCATCTGTAAAGCTTTGAACATCAGCAGGAAATGTGCGAATTGGAAACTGACTGTGAACTTGCCCGACACGGCTTTGATACCCGCTTAGCATCACAGCTAAGTTGTACGTAGCTTTATTCACCAGTGGTGCTATATCTTGAGCAATTAACGTGTACCGCCGCCGTCCTTTGCCCAGATTATCGATTTGTAGCCAAACCTGTTGCTGCGACCAATACGCAAAAGCCGTACCAATAATTTCAAGGCGCTCCCAGTTCACAAACCGGCTGACAGGAAAATAAAAATGCCGTTCCATATAGTACTGGGTAATCAGTTCTGGCTTTCCCAATAGCTCTAGGACTTTGAATACAGTAATTTCCTGCAATCGATTCAGGACATAATCGACAGGAATACTGTCACGACTTACTAATTGGGTAACAGGTGTCTCTGTCGTTAGAACATCCTTGTAACGATAATCGGGAAATGGAGGTTCGGGCGTGACGTAATCCCAAAACGCATCCAATTCATAGCGCGTATTCTCCGAAAAAACTTGCAAGACATTTGCCCACCAAGCGTAATGGTTGCGACCGAGAGCATCGGCAATGTCGCTAGCGATATCTAAGGTTTTCTGAGTCAGTTCCCAGGGGTCATTAGATACAAGGTGTAAAAAAAAGTCCCAATCAAATTGACGAGATAAGGGTCGCCACCCCGCTCCTAACAAACCTCGACTTTGCGAGTTTTTTTGTGCGAAGTTGTCTGCGGTTTCAGAGTATTCTAAACTCATCTTTACTAAACGATCGCTACTTTATAAAAAAAAACTAAAAAATCAAACAGAATAATCTCCTCTTATTACAAGATTTAAGACTTGAAATCATTCTTGTGTAAATAGTATTCTAGCTGCTTCAAGAGCGGATCGATAGTTTTTGACTGAATGGTGTGAGGTGGGTTCCAGTTGACCCAAGAATAACTGTCATGTTCGCTCAGTTTAATCGTTACGTCCTGTTTGAGCCATCCAAGAAAAATTACGAGCGTCTTCTCTGCACGTTCACCACCATATCGCTGGCTATAAACTTGATAGGTCGTCATGAAGCGAAAGGCATTATCCAGATGTAGATTACCCGCTTCAATCCCAGTTTCCTCGTAAAGTTCGCGCAGCGCACAAGTTATCTCATCTTCGCCCAATTCGACATGACCTTTTGGTAAGTCATAGCGAGTCGGTTTCTGCATCAGCAGAAAACTTAACTGTGGCACGGTTCGCATCACCAGCACTCCGCAGGACTTTACTTGTTGCATAAATTAGATTGGCATGAATACTTGTCGTTGAGACAAGACAGAAAGCAGAGGGCAAAAGGCAGAAGGCAAGAGGGTTTTAATCTGTTAACACGTATTTACTTGTTTTGGTTTATTTATACCTACCTATTTAGTTAGGATTTTTCTATTTCTTCCTAGATGAATCAGAGTTTTTGGAGATAGTGAGGCGGCACGTTATCCACAAGCCAAACTCCGTTTTCAGAACAGTAGAATGTATAACCCGCTTCGTGCATTGCTGCGGCATCTACTGTAAAAACGACAGGACGACCATGACGCATGCCGACCTTTTTAGCTGTTGTTATATCCGTGGATAGATGAACGTGATGCCTTAACATTTTACATAGTCCCTCGCGAAGAATTGCCTCAACTGCACCGTGACCTGTACCGTGGTATAGCACATCTGGAGGAACAACGGCTTCTAACTGCAAATCAATTTCTACACTATGACCTTGATTGGCACGAATTAAGGTGCCTGTTTCATCAAAAGAAAAGCGTTTTTTGTCATTATTGGCGACTACTTCCTTCAATTCAGCAGGGTTGATGGGAAAGGAGTGATTTTTACAAGCTGCCAAGAGTTCATCAACGCTCACCCATCCGCCAGGGGCAAGTTCCAAACCAATTCGTTCAGGTTCATGCCGAAGATGCTTGCTGAGATATTTGCTGATTTTAACTAAACGTGAATTATTCATTGAATACAAGTTTTAAGTTTAGTTAAAGGTTTGTGTCTATATTGAATAGAGTAGGGTAGATATTAGTGGCTACCTAAAAGCGATCGCCCCGCTTGACGACAAAGCACGAGTTAACGGGATTGAAAGCTTTTACCATCATCAGCTTCACCTACTTTCAACAGTAAAATATCGCCTGCCCTACAGAAATTAAGTTTCCTGTCTGCAAAGCGCTAGAGTATTTATTGTACTACATCTATATTACAAGCTTAATGGACTCTCTGACTAGAGTCAATCTTTTCTTGATAAAACTGAGTAGGGGCGCACGGTCGTGCGCCCCTACAACTAACCTGAGATCTTGCACTATTCTTAGTAACGCTGATAACCCGCCAAGAACTTAAGTTCTTGGCTAATAGCTCAAGTCCACTAAAGTGCAATACCCGTGAATGAAATCTTCAAGCCGCTAGAGGAACAATTCGGAACTCTTGCTGAATAGCTCGATATTCACCTTGATGTTTCTTGGTTTTTCGAGGGAATTTAGATAGCTTAATCTTGACGACTCGCGGGTTAATA
>DATNPC010000779.1:0-9782 GCA_036703375.1 Allocoleopsis sp. | reverse complement strand
TTGCCGATAACCTCTACTACATTCAGGGAAAAAATGAATCGTTAGCTACGCCCTACGATTACTACATGGCGCTGGCCTATACGCTGCGCGATCGACTGCTCCATCGATGGATTAACACCACCAGTACATACATTGAAAAAGATGTCAAGAGCGTCTATTACCTGTCAGCCGAGTTCTTAATGGGCTGCCAGTTGACCAATAACTTGCTCAACTTGGGACTCTACGAACGAGTGCGCCAAGCGATTCAGGAATCTGGGCTCAATCTCAATGACCTAATCATACTGGAAGCCGAACCTGGACTAGGTAATGGGGGTTTAGGTCGCTTGGCAGCTTGTTTCCTCGATTCCTTAGCCACATTAGAAATTCCCGCCATTGGTTACGGCATCCGCTATGAATTCGGCATCTTTGACCAGCGGATTAAAGATGGCGCTCAGGTCGAATACCCCGACAAGTGGCTCCGCTTCGGCAATCCCTGGGAGATTCAACGCCCGGAATTAACCGTTGAAGTCAAGTTTGGAGGACACACCGAAGCCTACAGCGACGAGCAGGGCAATTATCGAGTGCGCTGGATTCCCGAGCGAAAAGTGATGGGCATCCCCTACGATACGCCAGTCCCTGGTTACAACAATAATACGGTTAATTCCTTGCGCCTCTGGCGAGCCGGGGCTTCGGAGGAGTTTGATTTCCAAGTTTTCGATAGTGGGGACTATGTCGGTTCCGTAACAAACAAGATTTTCTCAGAGAATATTTCAAAAGTTCTTTACCCCAACGACAATACGTCCCAGGGTAGGCAATTGCGGCTAGAACAGCAGTATTTCTTTGTCAGCTGTTCGTTGCAAGACATCATTAATACTTATCGACGAACGCACCAAAATTTTGACCAATTCCACGAGAAGGTCGCCATCCAACTCAATGACACTCACCCCACGATTGGCATTGCCGAGTTGATGCGGCTGCTGGTCGATCGCTACAAATTGGGTTGGAACCGAGCTTGGTACATTACCAAAAATACCTTTGCCTACACTAACCATACGCTACTGTCAGAGGCTCTGGAGCGCTGGCCCGTCAGCCTATTTGAACGCCTCCTGCCCAGGCACCTAGAAATTATCTATGAAATCAACCGCCGCTTCCTCGATGAGGTGCGTGCTAAATATCCCAACGATTCAGAGCGAGTTGCTCGACTGTCGCTGATTGAAGAGGGCAGCGAGAAATACGTTCGCATGGCCCATTTAGCTTGTGTAGGCAGCCATTCCATCAATGGAGTAGCAGCGCTGCATACAGAGTTGCTCCAACAGGACGTCCTGCGGGATTTCTACCAATTGTGGCCCGAAAAGTTCAACAACAAGACCAATGGAGTAACACCGCGTCGGTGGTTGTTGCTCAGCAATCCCAAATTGTCTGAATTGATTACTGAGAAGGTTGGTAAGAGTTGGGCAACTCATCTCGATAAGCTCAAGCAGCTCGAAGCATTTGTTGACGATCCTGAGTTTCGTAAGCGCTGGAGTCAGATCAAACAAGAGCGTAAGCAAGACTTGGTGGAGTACATTCTGCTCTACAACGACATTGAGGTGAATCCAGACTCCCTATTTGATGTTCAGGTCAAGCGGCTTCACGAATACAAGCGTCAGTTGCTGAATGTACTGTACATCATTACGATGTACAACCGGATTAAAAAGAATCCAAATCTTGATATCCTGCCTCGAACCTCGATTTTTGCCGGAAAAGCTGCTCCCGGCTACTACCTAGCTAAGCTGATTATCAAGTTGATTAACTCGGTGGCGAAGGTAGTGAACAACGATCCTGACGTGTGCGATCGCCTCAAGGTCGTTTTCCTCGAAGGCTTTTCTGTATCGCTAGGCGAACGAGTGTATCCAGCCGCCGAACTTTCCGAGCAAATTTCTACGGCTGGTAAGGAAGCATCCGGAACGGGCAATATGAAGTTTGCCATGAACGGAGCACTTACCATTGGCACGCTGGATGGTGCGAATATCGAGATTCGCGATGCCGTAGGAGCAGAGAATTTCTTCCTATTCGGGCTAACGGCAGAGGAAGTCTATGCGCTCAAGGCGAAGGGCTACAACCCGATGGACTACTACGAAGCCAATGCCGAATTGCGGGAGGTGATTGAGCGAATAGCATCTGGCTACTTCAGTCCGGAAAATCCGAATCTGTTTAAGCCACTCGTGGATTCACTCATGTACAAAGATGAGTATCTGCTGTTTGCCGACTACCAGTCCTATATCGATTGCCAGGAAAACGTGAGCCAAGCCTATCGCGATCGCGAAAACTGGACGCGGATGTCGATTCTCAATTCTGCCCGTAGTGGCTTCTTCTCCAGCGATCGCACAATTCGCGAGTACTGCCAGGATATCTGGAACGTCAAACCCGTCAAAATCGACTTGAGTGAGTATCGCCAAGAAGCGGCTGGTTTGAAGTTACCTCATCCACCTGTGACTTCGTGAGTCTAGCCGTTTGTAAAGTTTTCCAAGTTGACCGAGACAGTAATGCCTCGGTCTTTTTCCAGGAGCCAGCAGCACTGACTTGCTCAAGCATTGATTTTTTTGAAATCGAGCTGCAACTCAGCACCTGAAGTAGGATTAGGATAAAGACAGATAAGGCTGAGAAAATAAAGATGAAGCGGTTAGCTATTGCTACAGTCGGCCTGTTACTGTGCGTAGCTTCTGGTTATAGCCTAAATCGCGTTGTTCTTGGCATGGAAGCAACTGTCCTTCGCGAGTTAGGTAACATTTGTTCACCACAGTCTGTGGCAGAAGATTTCCGCCTTTTGGGTAGCCGTAAGTGGTCACACAAGGCAATTGTTATCTATAGAGTAAATTGCCAGACTAAAAATAGATTCCCCCCACAAATCAAGAATCAATTGGGCTATAAAATTCTGGCGCGAAAAGGAATAGGTTGGCAAGTAGTAGGTGGTGGAGAGCACCTTGAAGTTCTGCCACAACCACTAGGAGAACTAGTACAGTACGGGACTAGTCGCAACCCGAATCATCAAGCTCGCCAAGCAATAATCTACGGTGAAATTCTCTCACCTACCGTTGCTGCTGTAGAGGTTACGTTTGATAATGGTAAGACTTTACAGGACAAAGGAAAGGGCGGCATCTTTGTATTGACTATACCAGAGGCGGTTGGAATCCGTGAGGTAAGGGTACTGGGTACTGATGGTCATGTACTGCAACACGACAGCAAGAATCTGCCGACAATCTATCTTGATAATTCCCTCAGTCCGGTTGCTCCTACCCTTGAAGATGCTATTCGCAACTTTGGCGAAGACGAACAGAACTCTGACTGTTCCAACAAGCCAACTTCAGAAACTAAAGTTCTTGGGGATTTCCGTATAGTTCGTACTATCGAGTACTCACAGGGCGCACTTGTGCTTACCCGGTTGATTTGTCGTGATGCTACAGCATCAATTTTAAAGGCTGATTTGCTTGCAACCATCGCTTACCCTGAGAAGACTCTTTGGCGAAAAGCAAAGATTATGCGATCGGCTAACCAAATAACATATGAGTACATAAGTTCTAATGAGCGTGAAAGTCTGGTATGGCGTTTATCTGGTAGTATTAGCTTTCCAGCAGACTACCTTAGAGACTACCTTAGTTCACCAGACAGCCTAGCTTCGTATAACATCGAAGCCAGGAGAACTGTTAAGGGAAAAAATTCAGCTCGTGACTACACTTACATTTCTGGACTTGCTCTTAGACGCGAAGTCGTTGCTGTAGAAGCTACGCTTAGCACCGGACAGACTCTACGCGATCGAGTTACCAATGGTGTCTTCGGTATAATTTTACCGAAGGCTAGCGAGATTATTGAATTGAGACTACTGGGAGCTAGAGGTCAAGTTTTACGTAGGGACAACGTACTTGAATCTTGTCCCATTTTAAGGCAAAAACTGCAAGAAGATGGAACTAATGAAGTTATCGGATGCAATTATTAAAAGATGTTAGAGCGCCGATTCAGTTGCTCTATCTAGCAGTTTGCTTACTCCCTGTTCCTGTTTGGCTTACCTTTCCAGGATTAAGCCAGGTGCAATAGGGTGGGAGCGAATTAGTCGAATGCGATCGCGTTGCTGGTATGCCAAACCTACAATGAGAATATTTGGAGTAATTCTTCTTTATTTCCGACGAAAAAATGAAGTGGCAATATTTTAGGGCATACTGTGTAGTCAAAAGAGAAGGAATGTTCGGGCGTAAGAGGTATAAGGTACTATATATTGGTGGTACGGAGTACGACCTTTTGGAGGGACTAAACTTCTTGGGACAACAAGGATGGGAACTAGTCGTTGTAAATCAGCTTGATGAAGGTTATGGCGGATCATTTGGTGGTATTCGGGATTTAAATTATCTATACATCTTCAAAAAACCGCTCTCTTAATCTTGAGAACTTGACGCCAGTAAAAATAGAACCCACGCGCACGCCCACTCGCGCCCTCACCACTTCATCACCCATCATCCACTCTCTTCTACAATTGCTTACGAGAGGTTTCTGTTTGTTGTGTTGCCGCGAGGTACTAATTCCATTCCGCAACAGTTGTAGGGTAATCCCGTCGGACTGGAATCGGTCGCGCTCTTGTTCTGGGCGTCTGTCCTAGAGGGTACTGAAGTTTGCTCCTAGTTTCTTTTTTAAGGCTTGAGATAGTACTGTCTCGGTCTTTTTCTCAACCGTAAGAACCCGTCCAAAAACAACTTCCTCCTTTCCCCCTTACAGTCTCTAGGTTTACAGAGCGAAAAACCCGAAGTTATTAATGGACAAGTCCTATAGCCCTATCGTGAAGCACTTAACAATACTTTATAAATTTCCTGAGCAAGCTAGGAGCGAACAGGAATGCCTTGCTCAAGCATTGATTTTTTTGAAATCGACGGGAAACTCAGCAACTGAAGTATGATGAGTCAGGACTACAATTTTTTTAGCCAGTCTGAGTCGGGCAACGGGTTCCGCGATCGCTTGGCAAGCATTTCCCATTGCTACTGCTGTTTCTTGAGTTTGGCAACGGACATATAAAACCCCCCAACGACGGAAGACTTTGCACGTTTTTAGGGGTGCGAGCAGCCTCAATTCCCGTGGCTCTTCCCGGTAGAAGTCTAAAATTAGATGAGCGAGTTGAGAAATGCGGTTCATGGTCGTTAGTCCTTCTAGTACTTAACTCCTGCCGAAAATGAGCCGCTGACCGGGCAAACCACTTCTAGTATTGCCAGGTTCTCAGGGCTATTTACAGAGATTTCTGACCCAACTCTTAAAACGTTTACAGTTGATTCTGTTTGCGTTTTCTTGAGCTGACGCCATTACTCCTACCAACACCATTGAAGCGTGAATTACTAGAGCCGTATCGAGATGGAAAAAAGATTTAATAACCGCTTTCTTTAGTACAAGTTCTAAAAAATGGTCTGTAATGCCTGTATTACGGGCTTTCAAGTCATTTTGTTCCCCAGTATTTAGTAAAATTTTCTTACCAATTCTTCAAAAAAGTAGACATAATAGGAAGTCGTTAAGGGTTAGGTCACATAAAGTGTAACGACCAGTACAAATTCAATCTAGTTAAGAATAATTCTTGCTAGGAAATGTAGGACGTTCTACTAGAATTGAAAGGCAATTAACGCTTGGCACTTGGGTAAATTCAATAAAATTGCGAGGAACCATCGAGTGACGTTGTTGAAAGTTTTAGGCAAAAAGCAGTATGAGGGATTAGACGAAATAGCCGCGATCGCTCGTGCTGTGGGTTGGGGGGCGGCTAAAATTCTGCGTTCCTACTATCAAGGTGATGCCAACAACGGCAACTTGGACATTCAAGACAAAAAAGATGGTCCCGTCACAGCGGCAGATGTCGCGGCTAACCACTACATCCTGGAGCAACTCCACGCTTCTCTTGGCACGCAAGACTTTGGTTACTTGAGTGAAGAGACCTATAAATCCCTATCAGAAGCAGCACGAGAGGAATTAGTTCGCCAATCTTGGGTTTGGATTATTGACCCCTTAGATGGGACGCGAGACTTTATCGATCAAACCGGTGAATATGCGATTCACCTTGCCTTAGCCCATGAAGGCAGACCCGTACTTGCTGTAGTGGTTTGGCCGGAAACTCAAAAGCTGTATTACGCAACGGTCGGGGGTGGTACTTTTGTAGAAACGCCTGAAGGAGCGATCGCTCCCGTGCAGGTATCGCAGCGTAGCACAATTGAAGAGTTGTCCCTTGTTGCCAGCCGCACTCATCGGGATGAACGGTTTAACGCCCTGTTGCGTCAGATGCCATTTAAAGAAAAACACTATGTTGGTAGCGTTGGGTGTAAGATTGCCACCATCCTCGAACAACGAGCAGATGTATACATCTCTCTCTCCGGTAAGTCTGCCCCAAAAGATTGGGATTTTGCTGCCCCAGAACTTATCTTGACCGAAGCGGGTGGTCAATTTACTCATTTTGATGGTACGCCCTTAATGTACAACCAGGGCGATATCAATCAGTGGGGCGGCATCATTGCGAGTAACGGTCACTGCCACGAGGCTTTGTGTACTAAAGCTTCAGCAATTTTGGGGGCAATAGACGGTTAACTGTCTGCACCGAAATTGGCATGACTAGGTTGGCGCTCTAGCGAATTGGCATACTGCTCTGAACGCTCGGATACCGAAAACACCAACCAAGCCATCATACTCATCACCACCATTTCTCCCCCATCTTCGAGAAGACCAAAAAAAGGTGTCCAAGCAGGAAAGGGAAGTGCCATGTGGAGCATATCTACTACAATGCCGAATAAAGCCAGAGCAAACAGCAGTATTACTAGATGCCTAGATGTCTTCCTAGATAAGCGATTGCCCAGACGATATGCGATCGCGATGAGAACGAGAAAGAACAAACCTGCACAAGCAGATACAATCAGTTCGCCGAAATCTACTGAACGTAGATGGAATGCAGGCGACAAACCGAGTCTATAGCTTATAGACGCGCCTAATTTTTCGTGGATACTACAAGAATCATCCAGTAATAAATAAAAGAATAGTAAAGACCAAGCAAAATACAGAACAGAACGATTGCGTAACCCTAACAAACCCAGCAAAAGTGCAATCCAGTATTCCTTGATATATTGAAAAAATTCTGCATATCCTCGGTCTTGTTCAATCGAAAATAACTCGCTTGAAATTAAATTTGTATTTAAATATATGATGTGAATAATAATAAACACAATATCTGTAGCTAAAAACAAGCCAAGAAACTTGATTGGCCAGTTACTTAGATCTGTTTTCACGTCTGAAATCCCTCTAGCTTATTGCGTGATATGGGCTAAAGGCTGCAATGATTCACATTGGTAATACCAATAACTTGAAAAATTTTCAGGTCAAAATAGACCAAGACTATAGCCTTGGACTTGCATGCAGTTATGCTGAATTTGACCAGCTCATACAAGCAGAAGTACCTTTTTCAACTGGACTACTATACCCCCGCTTGACTTAAGTATTTTGGAGAAATCTACAACCTCTGAACACCTTTACAAGATGTCACCCTTTGCAGCCTATTAGCAATCTGATTTGAGGTGTAGAACCAGAGCCGTTTACTGAACGGCTACAGGCACTTTAAACTGAACTTAACATTTGATTAATAGATTCTTAGCCTATCCTAAGATAGATATCGAACTACAGCTCTTAACTAAGTCTCTGAAGCTATCAGCACACCGGGGCAAGGTTTTTGCTTTTAATTCAAACGTTGGGCAATGACGGCATAGAAAGGGTCGCCACCACCAACTCCGAGCATTTGCAGGAAGCTGGGCACGGACGACTGATAAGCAACCACTTCTGGCGTGCTAAATCCGGGTATAGCGTGAAAATAGCTTTTGACTAATTCAACCCGACTCGATTCTGTGCCATCTCGCCATGCCGCGATCGCTTTTTGGTAGAACATCCGGTTAGAAAAGCTGATAATGGCAATGCCACCCGGTTTCAGGATGCGGTGAAGTTCAGAAAAAATCGCGTCCGGGTATTGCAAGTACTGAACTGAAACGCAGTTCAGGACAGCATCGAAATCCTCATCGGGTAGAGGAAGCTTCGGATTTTGGTTGAGGTTTTGAACGAAGTAATGGTCGAGGCGAGGATTGCGGATAAGTTCTTCCTCATTCATTCCGTGCCCTTCCACATGAGCGAATTCCATCTCTTCGGGAAGGTGGGATACCCAACTGCTCATCATATCGAAGATGCGAGTATTGGGCTGGAGGCGATCGCGATACAGTTGGGTTAGGCGATCGATAAAGCCTTCATCAACATGAGTGACGAATCGCGGCATCGAGTAAAACAAATTGTCATCACTATCGTCTAGTTTGGTACGTTGATGGGGTCGCAGTAGCATAGTCGTGCAAAGAACTGGGCGTGAATGTTAATCCCTCACCGTTTTCAGCGAGCAGGTGCGAGAACTGAAGTTATATTCATCAGTTTAGAAAAAATTACGAAATGTTAAGTATAGTCAGCAATAACAGTTGAGAACCAGATGGGGTGTCAGTTCTTATGTCAGAGTCCTTCGTTACCGTTGCCGTCAAACTGTTCGCCGCTTACCAGGAAGCTTATGGTGTGCCAGAACTGACCTTGAAATTACCACCTGGAACGCCGGTAGAAGTCGTGCGAGAACGCTTGGTTGCAGAACATCCAGAACTCGATAAATGGCGCAATTTAACTCGTTTTGGCATAAATCTTCAGTTCGTTGAGCCAGACACCATCCTTCAAGAGGGTGACGAAGTCGTGTTAATTCCACCCGTCAGTGGTGGCTAGACTAGGCTGGCGGAAATAAGTGACCAGTTAAAAAAGGTTGAAAAGCTTACTGTAACAGCTTTGCTGCCTTCTGCCTTCTGCCTTCTTGCACTAGGACGATTCCAGTTCTCCGATCAATTAATGAAAAATCAAGATTATGAAAGCTAATCATGTCATCAATCTGCACAAAGGGTTAACTTTTCTAGTGGTATTGGGACTGATGTTCGCCTACCAAAACTTCACCCTTGGGCCTTGGGTTTACCTCTCTCTCCACGGTACATACGGATTCCTGTGGTTACTCAAGGATCGTCTATACCCTGACAAAAAATGGCAACAAGAACTTACTCCATTGCAGGGCATTTTTGCCTTTATGCTGGCGAACTTGTACTGGGTAGCCCCCTTTATTCTCATCAGTAGTGGTACTGTGCCATCACTTCCCTTGGTAGCTGCTGCTATCTCCTTGAACATCTTGGGAATATTTCTGCACTATGTCAGCGATGCCCAAAAGTATTACACGCTTAAGTATCACCAGGGATTAATTACAGAAGGGCTGTTCGCCCGCTGTCGTAACACAAACTACCTGGGAGAGTTCTTAACCTACGGTTCTCTTGCCATGCTTGCTCAACATTGGCTACCCTTTTTGATTCTTTTCGGCTTTGTTGCTGGCATATTCGTTCCTAATATGCTCAAGAAAGACCAGTCACTCTCTCGTTACCCTGAATTTGCTGACTACAAAGAGCGCTCTGGCTTGTTGCTGCCACGGCTATTGGTGTCAACAGCTCCTGACGCACAAGACAATAACGCGATCGCAAGAGCAGATTAAGTATTGGCTGGCTTAGCAGGACAAACCGTTGAGTCAGCGATGAAGTTTTAACTCAGATTACGAGGTACCGCTACAACTCTCCGTAGAGGTATCTGCTTGTCTCAAATAAACCCGACTTTTTTTGTCGGGTATGTTTGACGACTTTTTTAAACCTGTGTTACTATCAGGCGACTGCTGATGGATATGCGAATTAATAGAGGTTCTAGTTATGACCCAGGCGGCT
>DATNPC010000778.1:0-3997 GCA_036703375.1 Allocoleopsis sp. | reverse complement strand
GCCGACTACCCGTTGTCCGAGCAGATGCTCTGGCCCTTGTTCCACAACACCGACAAATTCATGACCTAAAATCCCTGTGTACGGGTAATAACCTCGGATTAATTCCAAGTCAGTGTTGCAGATACCGGCCCGCACAACGCGCACTAGTGCTTCGCCGAGTGGTGGGTCGGGCATGGGGGCATCCTGTCGTAGTTGAAGTTGATTATTTTCCAGCCAAAGCGCTTGCATCGGAATTAATTTTGTAGGGAGACAAGGTTACATAACATTTTATGCAAGTGCGTGAAACGGTTAAACCAAAACGCCTGCCCCACTAGGCAGGCGCTCCACTCGATGTTCCTCAGTACCAATGCCATTGAAGGCAATCAATTTACCACTTGAGGAGATTAAACTGCTCCATATCGACCGTCTCTCGGTTGCGGTAGATCGAAAGTACAATTGCCAAACCGACGGCTGCCTCAGCAGCAGCTATCGTAATCACAAAGACCGTAAATACCTGACCTTTAATAGTTTGGGGGTCTAAAAAATTAGAAAAAGCCATTAAATTCAGGTTCACGGCATTGAGCAGTAGCTCAATCGACATGAGCACTCGGACAGCATTACGACTGGTAATTAAGCCATAAATGCCAATACAAAACAGAGCAGCAGCTAAAAGTAAGAAGTATTGAAGTTGGAGTTGCATGAATCTTCTCAGCGATCGACACAATTGAATCAGATGCTTTAACGTTCCCGTGGCGTCGGACTACCTGCCGACGCTAACTCACGGGGCCGTTCTGGCAAGGTTGAAGCGGCAATTGCTTTGGAATCTGGAGGAACCAACTCCTCCGGAATAAAATCTCGACGTGCTAGAATAATTGCCCCAACCATCGCCATCAACAATAGAACAGACACTAGCTCAAATGGCAGCAAATAGTCGCTGAAGAAGTGCTGACCAATCTCCACTGCAGAACTTTGACCGACAACAGCAGGGCCAGTGTAAAGAGACCAGGGAGTTGCTAGCACCATCGTGCCTAAAAGAGCAAATAATCCCACGCAGACGAGTGCTGTTGACGCCTGGCGAATCCAGCGATTGGCAATTGGGGCAAAATCTTCTCGCTTGTTCACCAGCATGATGGCAAACAAGATCAGGACGTTAACAGCCCCAACGTAAATCAATACTTGCGCTGCCGCAACAAAGTCAGCATTGAGCAACAGGTATAAACCAGCAATGCTGATAAAAACACCACCAAGTAAAAAAGCGGAGTAGACGATGTTGGTGAGCAAAACAACACCTAAAGCTGACGCAATCATCATCAAAGACAATATGCCAAATGAAACGAGCTGAACCCCTTGGGCTAGATCCACGATGACTTAATCTCCTTACAATCTATTTTTAGTCGCTATCAGCCACAACTTTTACCCTACAGCGTATTGACTCGGTCTACTGCCAAAAGAGCGATTAATCAACGATGACAAAACGACCAATCCGCTGATAACAAGCAGGCTGATAGCTCTCGTACTACTTCTTAGCCGCTTCCTCTGAATTGGATTCGAGTCGCTCGGCAATTTCCTCTGGACGCAGGCCAGCGCGTCGAGAACCGGGAGGCAAATCGTGCGGATCGAGGACACCCTTCGGCAGGTAAGCTAGTTCGCGTAACGGAGTCACCATCGGGTCTTGCGTCACTTTGTACGGGAGTCGTCCCATTGCGACGTTGTCGTAGTTTAGTTCGTGGCGATCGTAAGTGCTAAGTTCGTACTCTTCAGTCGCTGACAAACAATTGGTCGGGCAGTATTCAACGCAGTTAGCGCAGAAGATGCAGACTCCAAAGTCAATGCTGTAGTGCTTGAGAATTTTCTTCTTACTGACTTTGTCAAACTCGTAGTCTACGACTGGCAGGTTAATGGGGCAAACTCGGACGCAGACTTCGCAGGAAATGCACTTATCAAACTCAAAGTGAATCCGACCTCGGAACCGCTCAGACGGAATCAGTTTTTCGTAGGGGTACTGAACTGTAACGGGACGCCGTTGCATGTGGTCGAAGGTGACAGACAGGCCTTGACCAATGTAACGGGCAGCTTGAACCGCTCCTTGAGCGTAGTCGCTAACTTGTTTTAAAAACTTCAGCATAGTGTACGTGTCTCTCTCTTCAATTTTGGATCTTGGATTTTGGATTTTAGATTTGGAGATCGAAACTCATCCAAAATCTAAAACCAAAAATCTAAAATCGCTTTAACCACCAAAGGCAACAGGAAATGCTAGTTTGAGAGCGGCGGTCAGTAGGAGATTGACCAATCCAACTGGTAGCAGGAACTTCCATCCCAGATTGAGCAACTGGTCAATGCGAACGCGGGGAACTGTCCAGCGCATCAGAACGGCGATGAAGATGAGAAAGTAAGCCTTGAGCAGGGTCATGGTAATCCCTAAGGATGCCGTGATGATCTGCAACCAAGAACTCGTTTCACTCACACCCAACCAGCTAGCTAATTGCTCTAAAGGAATGGGGAATTCCCAGCCACCCAGGTAGAGAACAGCAAATAGTAGGGAGGAGAGAACGAGGTTGACGTAGGAACCGATATAAAACAGACCAAATTTCATCCCAGCGTATTCGGTCTGATAGCCGGCAACCAGTTCTTCTTCCGCTTCTGGAAGGTCAAAAGGTAATCGTTCACATTCTGCCAGAGCGGCAATCCAGAAAATGAGGAAGCCCACTGGTTGACGCCAGATGTACCAGCCAAGGATGCCATAGCCCGATTGCTGCTCAACAATGTCGATAGTGCTAAGGCTGTTGGACATCAGGACAACGGCGAGTATCGCTAGTGACAGAGGAAGTTCATAGCTGATAGACTGTGCTGCTGCTCTCAATCCACCTAGAAGCGAATACTTGTTGTTTGATGCATAGCCTGACATTAGCAATCCAATTGGTGCAATGCTAGACAGAGCCACCCACAAAAAGATGCCCGTGCCAACGTCTGTAATCACCAGGTTCTGTCCAAACGGCACAATCAAGTAGGAGAGAAACACAGGGATAACGACAATAATTGGTCCCAACGTAAACAGCCACCGATCTGCCTTAGCTGGGACAACATCTTCTTTAAAGACGAGTTTGAGTCCATCCGCCACGGGCTGGAGGACGCCTAGAGGTCCGGCATATTCAGGACCAATCCGCTGTTGGGCAGCAGCGGAAATCTTCCGTTCTAGCCAGACGACTACAAGGACGCCCACTGTAGCACCGATAATCATAAGGAACATCGGGAGCGGCATCCAAATGGCTTTGGCTGCACCAGGCGGGATGCCTAAGTCCTTGAGCGACTGAATGAAACTCCCTTGGAGGTCAATTCCTGGATTCATGTTTGTCGATAGAGAATTTACTGAGGTAATTCGATACAGCTTGTATCCAATATATGTGTCAGTTAGATTGTGAAGATTTTTTTAACATCCTCACTGCCTAGTATATCGTTGGAGCGTTATCCACCTTTCCGAGGATATCAGAATTTATACTTATCGCGTCGGTTAGTTTTTCTTCTAGCTTCTTATAGTTGCGGCTATATCTATGGTTTCTATAGTTATGGCTAATGCTAGATGCAGGAGTCTGCTCAATCTATTACTGCTGAAAAATTCCACTCGATCTTGCAGTGAACCGGGCTGAGAAGAGCGAGCAATTTGGCAACTATGTACAGTCTTACATTGTCAAGATGATATCTTAACCGCGATGTCTAGAATGTCTTTTTCAAGCTGTAACTATATGTAGAAAACTTATTTTAATGGAACTTGGTAGTAGACCTGTGAAAGAAAGTCTCCTTGGTTTTGAGAATTACTGGATTTTGGAGTCTCGTGCTGGGTGGTACTCTAGCATTAATTACAGAGCATCTAGAACTATTGCTCTCGTTTCTAGGACTAGGACTGATAGTGTCTGTACTGGTTCTCTCCTACCTTCACCATTTTCTATTTGGCAAGTCACCAACTCAATACCCCCGATAGCTGCCCAGTCCTAGAAGTTTATGGGAAGGTTTTTACGCTCCC
>DATNPC010000777.1:0-6385 GCA_036703375.1 Allocoleopsis sp. | reverse complement strand
GTAGTGAGAACGAGCTGCGAGGAATCGTTGACTTGGTTCGGATGCGAGCCAAGATCTACACCAACGACCTGGGAACGGACATTGAAGATGCGGAAATTCCTGAAGAGGTCAAACAGGAAGCGGAAGAATACCGCGCCAAGTTGTTGGAGTCGGTTGCCGAAACGGACGAAGCACTAATTGAAAAGTATCTAGAAGGCGAAGAACTGACGGAAGACGAAATTCGTCACGCAATTCGCAAAGGAACGATTGATGGAACAATCGTCCCAGTTCTTTGTGGATCTGCCTTCAAGAACAAAGGTGTTCAGCTGTTGTTGGATGCGGTGATCGATTATCTACCAGCTCCAATTGATATTGCTGCTATTCAGGGAACCCTGCCAGACGGAACAGTTGCCGAACGCTCCGCCGATGACAGCGCTCCCATGTCAGCCCTGGCCTTTAAGATCATGGCCGATCCCTTTGGTCGTTTAACCTTCCTACGGGTCTACTCTGGGATCTTGAAAAAAGGTAGCTACGTCCTGAACTCGACGAAAAATCAAAAAGAGCGTATTTCTCGCTTAATTGTCTTGAAAGCGAACGAACGGATTGAAGTCGATGAGTTACGTGCCGGTGACTTAGGCGCTGCCGTTGGTTTGAAAAATACCTTTACGGGAGATACTATCTGTGAAGAAGGGTCTCCGGTTGTTTTGGAATCTCTGTTCATCCCAGAACCTGTAATCTCTGTAGCTGTAGAGCCGAAAACTAAGCAAGATATGGAGAAGCTCTCCAAAGCGCTCCAATCTTTATCCGAAGAAGACCCAACCTTCCGCGTCAGTATTGACCAAGAAACCAACCAAACCGTTATTGCGGGAATGGGTGAACTGCACTTGGAAATTCTGGTAGATCGGATGCTGCGAGAGTTCAGAGTGGAAGCTAATGTCGGTGCGCCGCAGGTTGCTTACCGCGAAACAATTCGCAAAGCCGTTAAAGCCGAAGGCAAGTTTATCCGTCAAAGTGGTGGTAAGGGTCAGTACGGTCACGTTGTGATCGAAATAGAACCAGGAGAGGCTGGCACTGGGTTTGAATTCGTCTCCAAGATTGTGGGCGGTTCTGTACCGAAAGAGTACATCTCTCCCGCTGAACAGGGGATGAAGGAAGCCTGTGAATCCGGCATTCTGGCTGGATATCCCATGATCGACGTGAAAGCCACTCTAGTCGATGGGTCTTATCACGAGGTAGACTCTTCAGAAATGGCCTTCAAGATTGCTGGTTCAATGGCAATAAAAGAAGGCGTGATGAAGGCGTCACCGGTACTATTAGAGCCTATGATGAAAGTTGAGGTTGAGGTACCTGAGGACTTCCTTGGAGATGTCATGGGTGACCTTAACTCCCGCCGTGGCCAAATTGAAGGCATGGGCTCTGAATCTGGGATTGCTAAAGTCACTGCGAAAGTTCCACTAGCAGAGATGTTTGGCTATGCAACGGATATCCGGTCTAAAACTCAAGGGCGGGGTATCTTCTCGATGGAGTTTAGCCACTACGATGAGGTGCCTCGCAACGTGGCTGAAGCTATCATCGCAAAGAGCAAAGGGAACGCATAAATAGGAAAAGGAACACGTAATTCATGGCACGCGCAAAGTTTGAAAGGACTAAACCCCACGTCAACATCGGCACGATTGGTCACGTAGACCACGGCAAAACTACGCTGACTGCTGCAATCACCATGACCCTAGCAGCGCTAGGTCAGGCAAAAGCCAGAAAGTATGATGACATTGATGCGGCACCAGAGGAAAAGGCGCGGGGGATTACGATCAATACCGCTCACGTCGAGTACGAAACCGAATCTCGTCACTATGCTCACGTAGATTGCCCAGGGCACGCTGACTATGTGAAGAACATGATCACTGGTGCCGCTCAGATGGATGGAGCGATTCTCGTCGTATCAGCTGCTGACGGTCCAATGCCCCAGACGCGGGAACATATCTTGCTAGCCAAGCAGGTTGGTGTACCCAGTCTTGTTGTGTTCTTGAACAAGCAAGACATGGTAGATGACGAAGAACTGCTGGAACTGGTGGAACTGGAAGTCCGCGAACTGTTGAGCGATTACGACTTCCCCGGTGATGACATTCCCATCGTTGCTGGCTCAGCCTTACAGGCTCTGGAAGCGATGACGGGGAACCCCAAAACTCAGCGGGGTGACAACCAATGGGTTGATAAGATCTACACTCTGATGGATAACGTAGATTCTTACATCCCAACCCCAGAGCGCGATGTGGACAAGCCCTTCCTAATGGCAGTAGAAGACGTCTTCTCGATCACTGGTCGGGGAACGGTTGCTACTGGTCGGATCGAGCGGGGTAAAGTCAAAGTTGGCGAAACCGTGGAATTAGTCGGCATCAGACCTACACGCAGCACAACCGTGACGGGTGTGGAAATGTTCCAGAAGGTTTTGGACGAAGGTATGGCTGGTGACAACGTGGGAGTACTGCTACGGGGTATCCAAAAAACTGATATTGAGCGAGGAATGGTTCTGGCTAAGCCTGGCTCGATTACCCCTCACACTCAGTTTGAGTCTGAAGTGTACGTGCTCAAGAAAGAAGAAGGCGGACGTCACACTCCCTTCTTCTCGGGCTACCGTCCGCAATTCTACGTTCGTACCACAGACGTGACGGGAACCATCAGCGCCTTTACCGCTGACGACGGTACCGAGGCTGAAATGGTGATGCCTGGAGACCGGATCAAGATGACTGTAGAACTGATTAACCCGATCGCGATCGAGCAGGGAATGCGCTTTGCTATCCGCGAAGGTGGTCGTACTATTGGTGCTGGAGTTGTCTCCAAAATCCTGAAGTAACACTGTTCTAGCAAAAGCTAGGGAGCAGAGAAGCCAGGGCTTTTCTGCTCCTTATTAATCTGAGATTAGCCTGAACTTCGCTCAACATAATGAAGTAAAGTAATTAAGTGGCAACGGGAGAATAGAGGCTGCAACAATCAGCTAAACACCCTAGGTTGAGAAGGTAACTTCGCCGTTCGCTACGAGTCTAAAAATTGTCTATTCAGAACCTGGAAAACTAAAAAATGGCAACGATTCAGCAACAAAAAATTCGGATTCGTCTTAAAGCGTTCGATCGGCGACTGCTTGACACGTCTTGCGAGAAGATCGTAGATACCGCAAACCGGACAAATGCTACAGCAATTGGTCCTATTCCCCTCCCAACCCGGCGTCGGATCTACTGCGTTTTGCGATCGCCCCACGTTGATAAAGATTCCCGAGAGCACTTTGAAACACGTACTCACCGGCGCATCATTGACATTTATCAACCTTCCTCTAAAACGATCGATGCCTTGATGAAGCTTGACCTACCAGCAGGCGTGGATATTGAAGTCAAGCTTTAACGCTGGGTAACTGCAAGAATTCCAACGCGTTTTTCAATCTTTTTGCCATACTTTAACGGGTTTTCCTCGTCCTTATCCTCTAAGAAATCCGTTAAAGTAGGGAAAGAAGCGCAGTTACTCCTTTTACCAAGGTACAATGGCATCCTCTTCTTCAATTGCTGTTAGAGAACTCCCTTTATTTCCATTGCCTGAAGTGGTTCTTTTTCCAGGGCGTCCTCTTCCCCTACACATCTTTGAATTTCGCTACCGAATCATGATGAACACGATTCTGGAAAGCGATCGCAGATTTGGAGTGCTGATGTGGGATCCCGTTCAAGGTCAACCCGCTGCTGTTGGCTGCTGCGCTGAAATTATCCACTTCCAGCGCCTGCCGGATGACCGGATGAAGATACTAACCTTAGGACAGCAGCGTTTTCGGGTTTTGGAATACGTTCGTGAAAAACCCTATCGCGTTGGTCTCGTAGAGTGGATAGAGGATCGACCGCCGGAACAAGACCTCAGACCCCTAGCCGGTGAAGTAGAGCAATTACTGCGAGATGTTGTGCGTCTTTACGCTAAACTGAACGAGCAGAAAATCGAGCTACCAGAAGACTTACCCGACCTACCGATTGAATTATCTTACTGGGTTGCTAGCAACCTTTCTGGCGTTGCCTCAGAACAACAGGCACTCCTAGAAATGCAGGATACAGCGAAGCGTCTAGAGCGCGAATCGGAAATTTTAACGTCTACTCGCAATCACTTGGCAGCACGTACCGTTCTCAAGGATGCCTTGAAATAATGTAGTAACAGTATGTGTTCTATTCGTCGGTTGCGAACCGTTGCATAACTCGATAAAACTTAATAGCTTACAGCGATCGTGAGGGATGGGGATGTGCGCCCGATTAAACTCAATCTCGCCGTTTAACAATTCTCGTTCTATGGCATTGATGCTGAGACCGACGCCTTTGAATTAGACCATTCGATACCAGCGAAAAAGGTTTAGGAGGATGTAGCTTTACCTGAGAGCATTAGTTAGGTTTCACGTCTTGGCAGACGTTGGTGAGTTAATCAGTAAAACGTTATAACTACCAAAGATTTTAAAAACTTCTGTATGAGCGGCTAACTCAAAAAGAGCAGCTTGCACAGACTCTTGAGAGGCATCAGCTTCTATATCAACAAAGAACAGGTACTCACCGAGCGATCGCTTTGTGGGTCTAGACTCGATGCGACTCATATTAATCCCTCGACTGGCCAGCACCTGGAGCGGTGTCACGAGAGCGCCAGGAACATTAGCTGGAGTACTAAACGCCAATGAAGTATGAGTGCCACCGGCTGAGGGTTGTAAACTCATGACCCAAAACCGCGTGCAGTTGTCAGGATAGTCGTTAATCCCAGAGGCGAGGATAGGCAGGTTATAAAGCTGTGCCGCCCGTTCTGATGCGATCGCGCCCGTGGTCAGGTCTTCGCTAAGATACTGTAATGCTTCTGTCGTTGAGTTCGTTGGCACGAGTTGCACGGAGGGCAAAAACGTCTCCAACCACCCTTGGCACTGTGCGAGCGCTTGTGGATGTGAATAAACCGTCTTAATCGACTCTAGAGCTGAAGCCTGTGACAGCAGGGCATGTCGGATTGGCAAGACTAGAGCCTGTTGAATCTGTAGTGTATCGAGTTGCCAGAGCGTATCCAACGTAACGGCGACACTACCTTCAATTGAATTTTCTACAGGGATAACGGCTAGATGAACCTGACCTTGAGCTACTGCACGTAAAGCTTGGGCGATGCTGGGATAAGGGCACAGCAAAGCCTCCCCGGACATTTCTCGATCCAGCGTGCGAATGTAAGCTAGGGCAGCCGCTTCTGTGTAGGTGCCAGGTGGACCCAGATAGGCAATGGAGATTGACATAAGTTTTACTTTACCTCAATAACTGTTCGCGAGTCACTAGTTGAACCTCTCCCCTCGTTCGCTCGGTATACGCTTGTAGACTCATTGTTTCCTTCTTTACAGCTTTCTGAGGACTGAGGAATTGTCACTACGTAAATTTTTACAATCGAAGTCTTACGCAGTTAGAAATTTCTCATTTAAATCGCTCAATAGCCGGAGAACAATAAGAAAGTTTTCTCAAATCATTAAAAAACTGTAAATTAAAATAAATCAAGAAGCCAAAAAGCTTAAGACTTGCCTCGTCCTATGAATAGCCAGTTTGTTGCATCCCAATCGGTTGAAATTGTGGTACCGGAACAGCCTGTTCCAATCCACCACTATTTAAGGCAACCTCAGCGCTTAGTCCACGCAATCGCCGACCCCAATCTAATCGAGCAACTCAGTTCAGATCGTTTTCGATTACAAATGCGATCGCTCAATTTTATGACCTTGAATTTTCAGCCAGCAGTAGAGCTAAAAGTCTGGGCTGATTCACATGGCACGGTTCATCTGACATCTGTAGGATGCGACATCAGAGGGCTGGACTACATTAATCAACGCTTCGCACTCGACTTACAAGGAAAACTTTATCCCGATCAACGCAATGGAGTAACCTGGCTCAAAGGCAGAGCAGATTTAAAAGTTAATGTTGACATTCCACTACCTTTTTCCCTCACTCCCAAACCCATCCTAGAAACTACTGGTAATAGTTTGCTCAAAAGCGTTTTAGTGAGGATTAAGCAGAGATTGATGCATCAGTTGTTGTTGGATTATCGTCAATGGGCGAACCAAGACCTCAAGGCCAAGTCCTCTACTGCGGCACAAAACTTGTCACCTGTTAGTAATCCCATTGTGTAAGGCTTAGACGGCTCCTTGGATTTTCCCGACCTGACAGGGACTAAAAGACATCCGGTGCTGGCGTGAGGGGCCGTATTGGTGTAGAGCTAATCGATGTCGCTGCGTACCGTATCCCTTATTCGCGACCAAGTCATAATCCGGATACTTGGCAGCAAAACGAACAATTAATTCATCGCGCCATACCTTAGCAACAACACTCGCCGCAGCGATTGCAAGCGATCGCTCATCGCCTTTAACCATTGTTTGTTGAGGTAA
>DATNPC010000776.1:0-2465 GCA_036703375.1 Allocoleopsis sp. | reverse complement strand
TAAAGCGTCTGAGCGTGTAGTGGCATCTCGTCCAAAGGTTAAATAGGCATAAACGCTACGCGCTCTGCGATCGCCTAATGAAAGATTGTAGTCATCCGAGCCGCTTTTATCGGTATTGCCGACAATCAGTAGCTTTTCATCGGGATGATTTCGAGCATAGTCAGCCACCTTCCGCAGAACATGGCGCATACAGGGTTCAACAAAGGCATTGTCAAACCGAAAATGCACCACAAATTCTTTCGCAATATTAGTTGGGCGATCGCGTCGCAAAGTAATCGTAACCTGCGTCGTTTGCCTCCCACGCACTACCGCCTTCACAGAGCCATTCATCGGCGGTGGGTCAGTAACTACAGCCCTGACCGTATACTGACCCACGGGGAAGGGGTCTTCTGTCCAGATATTCTCCGATCGATTGGTTAACGTGCGAGACACCGATGTGCCATCTTCCTGCGTTCCCTCTACCGTTACGGTGACAGTGTTGTAATCAAAGTTAGGTTCTCCCTCAACCACAACCTCTACAATTAGCGTTCCTGACTCCAAGGGATGAGGACGAGGTGGAACGGGTGGGGGAGGTTCTTGTCGAGGAGCCGGTGCTGAGACATACTCGCGAAGCGTTAACGCATACTCAAAGCGGGAGGGCTTGCCTGCCAATTCCCGCACCCCCATCTCCTCGATAATCACCTGATTGACTTTGGTCGCCGTGGTGATATCAGCAACAAAATCAACAGGTTCAGCCGCCCGAAACTTATCCCGGAGCCTTTTTAGCCCGTCTTGAACCTCCGCTCCAGTCAAGACACCCGTGAGTTTGACCCAGGTTGCTCGTCGCCCCAATCCTTGTTGGAAAAAATCCCCTTCTAAGGCTGGAATACTATGCTGAGTAAATACTTGGTCTTCCTCAGTTTCTATTTTTTGAACCTGTTGTAGATCGATGTCACCAAGTAAAGGGCGTGCCATAGGATTAGACTGCTGCTAGTTTTTGCACAATTTGCTCAATTAGAGCGAGGATTGCCTCAATTTCTTGTTGGGCATTCGCGACGTCTTGTACTGTACTCACCACTTTCTTCACGTCTTCCAACGTACTCTTCTGATCGGGTGCTAGTCCCTCAACTGCATCTAAGAGTTTGGTTGTAGTAGCAAATAGTTTGTCGAGTTTGACGACGCTGCTAATTTTGTCTTTGAGTTCCTTAAGGGTATTCTTCACCACATTCAGAACGGTCTTTAAGCCTTCGACAATCGGGCTTTTGATACTAGCGGGAATCGCACCCAAGGCCGTTTTAACTGTGGAATCATCGAGAATGCCTGATAGTTCCTGTAAAGCACTCTTGAGTTTTTCTAATGTGTTGTCAGCCATAATTATTACCTCTTGATTTTGTATGTAGAAATTGACAATGATTCTCCTGCCCCCTGCAACAGGAGGCTCAAACTTGTCTTTTACAACTCAATTTTTTGAAAAGACTAATGAGTTAGCGAGACGTGACGGCATTCAATCCTTCACGTTCGAGCGATTGGTTAATTTCAGTCAGTTCACTGATGAACTTCGAGAGTCGATCGGCAAGTTCTAACCCTGATGTGAGGCTATCGATCGCATTTAAGGCATCGTCGAGAATGTCGGTATTGAGCAGCGACAAGTCTTCGGGTTCAACCGGCTGGATGTACTCCCGCAACGTTAAGACATAGGCGTAACGCTGTGATTTTCCGGCCAAGTCTTGCACTTGTAGATTGTCAATAATTACGCGATCGATATCGGCTTGAGCAGAGATATCTGCGGTGAACGATAGGGGTGTTCCAGCCTGAAACTTATCGTTGAGTTTCTGGATGAATTGCAGTGCATCCGGTCCCGTGGCAACGCCCCAAAGGAGGAGGTGGGTAGGGCGTCGGCCCATGTTTTGCAGCAAACTGCCAGACATGCCGGGTGGCTTGTGTTCTGCTAGCACGCGCCGCTCGTAGGTGGTAATTTCCTGCACTTGAGGCAGTTCGATGTCGTCTAGCATGGGCTGCATAGTTACCTAGTCCTCCAATCTGATGCGGCTACACGTTGATACCGTAGCGGCGGGCTTCTTCATCCAGAATGCGTTTAATCTTGCTTGCCAACCCACCCAAGTCTTCTTCGGGAATGGCTTCCTGCCTCGCACTTGGCTGGATTTGAGCCGTTGTTACCGATGGGGATGCGTCTCCGGCTTGAGGGGCAAGCAAGGGTGGCAACTCCGCAACGACTGATGGGGGGGCAATGCGTTGAGTCTCTGCAAAGGCTCTAGGCATCTTAGCTGTAGGCTCGACGAGAGTTGGCGGCAACGTCACTGATTCACCACGGCTATCGCTCGATGGCCTAACCCGATCGGAATTCTGTCGGTTTGGGACAGAGAGTTGGGTTGGCTCAGATTTAGTGTTGGTTCCCTCTACGAGTCCGCTCGTCTGCCAAACATTCGTCTTTGTCGGAAGTAATGTCGGCAAATCCGTGGGTTTGG
>DATNPC010000775.1:0-5136 GCA_036703375.1 Allocoleopsis sp. | reverse complement strand
TAACGAAGCTATTTGCTCTGTTTAGCTTGAGCTGCTCTTTTCCGATCTCTCATGACTAAGAGGAGTTTTAATCTCTGTTGCCTAGTTAAGCTATGGGAATCAGCCCATCGGAGAATACTAGCGATTTCATTTTGAGTTAATAAATCGAGATTGTGGTTTCGCACGGGAAAAAGATTATCATCGTTGGGAGAATGGCGTTCTTTCATTTTTTAGTACCTCGTAAATAATTGATGGTTTATCGGATGGAGTGAAGGCTATTTTCACTCCTAAATCAGAAAATCTATTTGAGTTTTAGAAAACTCCTATCTCGCCGATTGAAGCAATATGTGTTGATAATTAGCTGAAGCGATAGTCAAGCTAATGATTTATTTTTAGTCAATAAAAAGATTCACTTGATTTTTGCTGGGTTACGAATGATGGCGGTAAAACGATACAAAATGCCAACATCGATTAACTTATCTTTACTTCCATTTGACAATTCTCTACTGTTCATACTTCTACAGTAGAAAACTTTTGCTAATTTCCAGTCTGGAATAGGCTACTTGTTCAAATGACTGACAAATAGCGAGGACTTGTTACTAATTTCTAGGGGTACTGGAAACTGAGGAGTGGACAGTCCGTTAACTGGTACAGGTATGAACGACTTTTATGTCTATTATGAGAATACTTTAGTGGACAACATAGATAGAACACGTATGGAGCCAAAGCTAAGTAGACGACTCTGCTGATGACTTTGGCTTTTTTCTTGAGAAGCGATCGCAACTGTATCAGTGACCAGTGTGCAGTGAACAGTGACCAGTTATTCGTGTGAAATAGTGGTAGGTAAGTTGCAAGGTGGGGATTGAACTCCTGAAACATTACCTATAGGGCCGAAACGTGAGAAGTCCGTACAACCAAGCGATGAAACTCCCTCTTTCCCATAACCTATTTAACATTTATGAAAATAGTGTAAACTTTTATTAAGGGATAGTAAGGGAGAAATCGTTGTGGCAACCCAGCTCGGATTCGGTAAGGTTCAACCGCAGAAGCAGACAGCGAAGGCAAATAAAGCCAAACGGGCAGCCGCGTCTCAGAAGTACGACGAGATGAAAAAGTCGGGCATGCCAGAATTCAACATTTACGTGCGTGTCCAGGGACAGGCAAAGTGGCTGCCTGCCGGTTCGATGAGCGTGAATCGCAGCAACCTGATTAATCAAGCTTTATTTCAACAAGAAGAGGAGTTGCGTAAGAGCGTTTTCCGCCTATTCCCCCAACTCCGCAAGCACCAAGGACAGTTGGAGTACGGTTATCGCCTCAAAGAATTTAACGATGAGCCAATTGTGGTGGCAACTCGCCCTACAGTAACGAATAACCCAATTCAATCCGCGATCGCGACTGTCAAAGATCGCGTTTCGTCTCTGCTCAAGCGCGATTGAAGCATGCCGCCCGAATTTTCAAGGGGGTTAACGTAACGGGTTGGGTTACGGTTAACCCCTCTACAACTCCGAGAAATTCTCACGATAATAAATAGATTGGTCTATAAATCGACAATCGCTGATTTCCATCCGATCGCGGCATGTAAGCTGTGAATTAGTCTCGCAGCAGAGATTTCTATTCAGCTGATTTCAAATCGCCGCGAATTGCGATCGGCAACAGACCACTCACAAATGCAGCGATTGAGTTTAAGCATCCGGAACGAAACACGACTCATGATTGCAAACGCAACTGCTATTGATAACCCATTATTAATTGGCAAAGGACTACCTCCATTTGAAGCTATCCAACCCGAGCATGTCGTGCCTGGGTTAACACAACTATTAGCAGAACTAGACGAGGAACTCGTTAACTTAGAGCATCAAGTCACGCCGACTTGGAGTGGTTTAGTCGAACCATTAGACCGCTTGAGCGAACGACTGACTTGGAGTTGGGGCGTCGTCGAGCATTTGATGAGCGTCAAAAATAGCCCTGAATTGCGCGAAGCCCACGAAACCGTGCAGCCTAAAGTCGTGCAGTTCATCAACCAACTCAGCCAAAGCAAACCTTTATACGAAGCCTTCAAAGCACTACGTGAAAGTAATGATTGGAGCAGTTTAGAGCCTGCTCAACAGCGAATTGTTGAAGCAGCAATTCGAGATGCCGAACTTTCCGGTGTTGGGTTAGAAGGTGAGAACCGGGAACGCTTTAATGCTATTCAGATGGAGTTGGCAGAGCTTTCCACCAAGTTCTCCAATCATGTGCTGGATGCCACCAAAGCATTTAGCATGACGCTAACGAGTAAAGACGAAGTGGATGGCTTACCGCCTAGCTTGTTAAGTTTAGCGGCTCAAGCGGCTCGTGCTGAGGGGGAGGAAAGTGCGACACCAGAGAATGGACCTTGGCGGATTACCCTAGACTACCCCAGCTATGTGCCCTTCATGCAGCACAGCACCCGCCCCGATTTGCGGGAGAAGCTCTACAAAGCCTTTGTTAGCCGCGCCTCTGGTGGGGAGTGGGACAACACGCCGCTGATCGATCGCATTTTAGAGCTGCGGAAAGAAAAAGCAGCCCTTCTCGGGTTTGCCAGTTACGCCGAATTGAGCCTTGCCAGTAAGATGGCTCCTAACGTCGAAGCCGTAGAAAAACTGATGGAGGAACTGCGTCGCGCCAGTTACGATGCAGCCGCCAAAGATTTAGAAGAATTGAAAGCGTTTGCAGCGGCTAAAGGGGCAGCCGAAGCCAATGACTTAAAACATTGGGACATCAGCTTTTGGGCAGAACGCCAGCGGGAAGAGAAATTTGCCTTTAGTGCAGAAGAGTTGCGTCCCTACTTCCCCTTACCACAGGTACTCGATGGGCTATTTGGTCTAGTCAATCGCCTATTTGGGATTACCGTTACGGCGGCAGATGGACAAGCCCCGGTTTGGCACGAAGATGTCCGTTATTTCCAAATCGCTGACGAGACGGGTACTCCGATTGCTTACTTCTATTTAGACCCCTACAGTCGTCCAGCCCAGAAACGCGGTGGGGCTTGGATGAACGATTGCATCGGTCGAGCCAAAATTACGGAAAATGGCACGTCCACTATCCGCTTACCCGTCGCCTATTTGGTCTGTAACCAAACACCGCCTGTAGACGGCAAACCGAGCTTGATGACCTTTAATGAAGTGGAAACGCTGTTCCACGAATTTGGTCACGGCTTGCACCATATGCTGACCCAAGTGGATTATCCGGGAGCATCCGGCATTAATAATGTGGAGTGGGATGCGGTAGAATTACCCAGCCAATTCATGGAAAATTGGTGCTACGATCGCCCTACGCTGATGGGGATGGCGAAGCATTACGAAACTGGCGAACCCTTGCCCGAGCATTATTACCAGAAGCTCTTGGCGGCACGTCACTACATGAGCGGCAGTGGGATGTTGCGGCAGTTGCACTTTAGCTGTGTCGATTTGGAACTGCACCATCGTTACGTACCCGGTGGCAGCGAAACTCCCAATGATGTCCGCAGCCGCATTGCTGAGACTACGACGATTTTGCCTCCTTTACCAGAAGACGCATTCTTATGCGCGTTCGGGCATATCTTCTCCGGTGGCTATGCAGCCGGTTATTACAGCTACAAATGGGCAGAAGTCTTGAGTGCAGACGCTTTTGCGGCATTTGAAGAAGCTGGATTGGAGGATGAGGACGCGATCGCATCTACAGGCATGCGCTACCGCGATACAGTACTAGCTCTAGGAGGTAGTAAGCCTCCCATGGAAGTCTTCAAAGCCTTTCGAGGTCGGGAACCGAGTACTGAACCCTTACTTCGGCATAGTGGTTTGGTGAATGCGGCTTAAAACGATAATTGCATAGAAGAAAGGTTGTAGGGACACGACATGCCGTGTCCCTACAAATGCTCTTGTAAAAGCCGATTTGGCTGAATTTTAGCAACGGAAAAATTTTGGTCGTTAAGGCTGAAAACCTCGCTGGCGTTAGTCTTGGAGTTGTTGCTTCTTGCCGACATTCAACAGGATCTGTACAGTAAAGCTCTGTCTCTACAATGTTTTAGCGATTTCTGGCAAGATTAGGGTGTCTTGAGGCGATCGTATTGAAATAGCAGTTTCAGTGGTGCGAGAACATGAGCTTCAGCAGGAGAATCTAGAAGCCTGACGAGCCGCACCACAGCATCCAACAGATTTGCATCTAACAGTCACACTTCACTCTCCAAGCATTGATGAATATATCAGATATGATATAAATTCTGTATGGACGAAACAGATAAACCGTTAGTGTGGCTGCATGGAGAAGTTAAAACTCCTCCTTTTAGCCAAGAAGCACGCATAGAAACAGGTGTTTTGTTGAGACGGTTGCAGCAGGGCGAAAATTTAGGGTTGCCTCACTCAAGACCAATGCCAAGTATTGGAACACACTGCCATGAACTACGGGTTCGAGATGCTCCCGAAGAACTGGAGAATTATCTACCACATTGATGAGGATGCAATTTTAATTCTTGAGGTGTTTAACAAAACAACGAGAACAACACCCGCCAGCATTATTGATACCTGCCAAAAACGACTGAGCAAGTATGACAAAGATATAGAGGACTAGAGATATGGAAGAAGCTAAGAGAAAAAAATTAGAGGACAAAGGTTGGAAGGTTGGAACTGTTTCCGAATTTCTAGACCTTACTCCAGAGGAAACAACATTTATTGAGATTAAGCTTGCACTTAGCCGTTATCTGAAAGAACGGCGACCAAAATCAATGACTCAAAGGGAACTAGCAGATAAATTACATTCAAGCCAACCTCGTATTGCTAAAGCTGAGAATGGAGATGCTTCAGTGTCTATTGAATTGCTAATTCGGGCGATGTTGGCGACAGGTGCAACCCCTCAAGAAATCGGGCAAGTTATTGCACAAGTGGGTTAGACTCACTCTTGCACAGATAGGTTTGGTGTACTGCCCAAACCGAAAGCTACAATGCGATCGCGAAATGAGATTTCAAACTGTGAATTTAGCCGTCACACTTCACTATACAAGCATTGGTCGTACCTGCAATCTCTAGGGCGTGTCATCAAATAGATGTCAATCTAGTTTAAAATCGATATCCTCGTTTGCAGGTTGAGTAATCTCAGGAGTGCTAGAATGACACGCCGCTATGCTTTGCGGGATGACCAGTGGGAACGCATCAAAGACCTACT